>NZ_JACHVB010000021.1:0-65000 GCF_014230085.1 Ruficoccus amylovorans
CCTAGGGCTAACGGACATTCAAGTAGTTCTAAAGTATCTGTACATTTTGCGTCAGTGATGTTGTAAGGCATTGATGGCTAAGCGATATGAGCTAACAGATGAGCAATATGAGCAGATCAAGGATCTGCTTCCTGGCAAGGTTGGCGATCCCGGGCGCACCGCTGAGGATAACCACCGCTTCATCAACGGGGTCATGTGGGTGCTGCGTAGCAGCGCGTTTTGGCGAGACATGCCGGAGCGTTACGGCAATTATGAAACGACCTATAAACGCTTCAGCCGCTGGGCCAAGAAGGGTATCTGGGAACAGGTTTTTAAGCGATTATTGAAGGACCCCAAAAACGCATATGTGATGATCGACTCGACTCTCGTTAAGGCCCACCAGAACGCCACAACGGGAAAAAGGGGGCGATGTGTCAGGCTCTGGGGCGATCCCGTGGAGGACTGACCACGAAGCTGCACATGCTTTGCGATGCGCTCGGAAGGCCACTTAAAATGCACCTCACCGGTGGTCATTGCAATGACTGCACGCAGGCCGAAACGCTGCTTGAAGGTCAGCGTGCCCAAGCCGTCATCGCAGACAAAGGCTATGACTCAAACGCCATTCGGGCCTTCATCGCTAAGGCCAAGATGAAGGCTGTTATTCCCAGTAGATGCCACCGAAAACAGCAAATCCCCCACGACAAAAAACTCTACAAGCAAAGAAACAGGATCGAACGCCTATTCGGTACGCTCAAACAAAACCGCCGCATCGCAACAAGGTTCGACCGAAACGACTCTCACTATATGGCATTCCTCTTCCTCGCATGCGCCCTCATTTGGTTGACATCCTGAATGTCCGTTAGCCCTAGGCGAAGAGCTGCTTGAGGCTTTTCTGGCCGGATTCGGAGCTGGAGTAGTCGAGCAGGCGTTCCTCGTACTCGGTGAGGACGGGGTCGGAATACTTGATAAGGCTCGTGCCCTCGTTGTTGCCGCGGGTTTCGAGCCGCTGCTTGAAATCGGCCAGGGTGATGCGTTCCAGCGGGCGGGCGGGTTGGTAGCGGGAGGATTCCTGGCGGGACTTGGATTCGTTTTCGACCGGGCTGAGGTAGCCGATGTCCACCAGTTGGGCCAGGCACTCGTTAAGGATGTTGGCGGGGACGCGGATTTTGTCCGCCAACTCATCCGAGCTATACGGTTGGCGGCACTCGTCGAAGCGCCGCGCCACCAGTAGCAGGGCCACCAGGCTGAGGGTTTCGCGGGTGCGCAGGCTGACGTTTTCCCAGGCGCGCTGGTTGGTCAGGTTGTTGACGTTCTGAATGGCAAAGGACACCTGCCCGCCCAGCAGCAGGATGACCCAGAACAGCCACAGCCCGAAGAGGAAAATCGGCAGGATACTGACCACGCCCAGCAGGCTGCCCTGCCGGATGACGAAGCCCACGTAAAGCACGCTCAACTGTTTGCTCAGGTTGAGCAGGATGGTCACCACCAGCGCCCCGAGGAAGGCCGGTTTCCAGCGCACATGGGTGTTGGGGATGAAGCGGTTGAAAATCGCCACCAGCGCCACCACACTGATAAAGGTCCACAGCGGGGCCAGCCACAGGAACGACTCCCGAAAGAGGTGGCCGAGCGGGAGGTGGTCGAACTGCTGGGCGATGCGGCCATAGATGCCGAGGCTGACCGAGGTGAAGCCCAGTACCGAGCCCAGGCTGATGAGGGTCCAGTAGAAAACAATGCGCTGGAGGATATTGCGCGCGCGGCGTACGCCCCAGATCTGGTTAAAGGTCTTCTCAATGGTGGAGAGCAACTGCACGCTGAGCCAGATCAGCATGAGCGAGCCAAAGACCCCGAGCGTCCCCGAGCGGGCATTGCGCACGATGCCCTTGAGAAATTCGACGATCTTGGGGTCTACCGAAGCCTTTTCGCGGTCGCCGTCTTCAGTCTGGACGGTGACTTCGCCCTCCTGCGTGTCGGGCACGTTATTGTGGTCGGCGTCGTAGGCGTTCAGGTCCATCATGGCGGCCTGCTCGGTCGGCGGGGCCACGAAGTAGATGAGCTTGGTCAGGTTCTCAACGATGATGTCTTCGGCGTTGTCGCCCTTGAGCACGAAGCCGGAGACCATGATGACAATGGCCAGCAGCGGACCGATGGCGATCAGCGTGTAGTAGCTCAACGCTCCCGCCTGGCTGGGGATGAGGTTGCGCAGGATACCCTCCCAGGTGATGGCCAGCACACGCAGCACCGCGAAGCCCGAGCCGCGCAGGCTCTTGTCGTCCACTTTATCTGTTTCCCAGATTTCCTTGCCGATCAGGTGCGGCACGGAAACCAGCCAGTTTTTCACGCGGGTGAAAGCCTGGACGATGCGGGAAGGTTTTTTGGCCTCGTTGGAAGGCATAATCAGGAGATAGCGCCGGGAAGCGGTGCGTTTAGAGGAAATACATCGCCGCCAGCGCGCCGAAGCTGCCGACCCCCAGAATGGCAAAGAGGATCATGGCGTAGAGGTTGAGCGTGGCCGTGCAGACGTAGAGCGAGAGCGAACCGACGGCGACGGCCAGGCTTTGCGGGAACTCGCCCCAAGCCCAGAAAATATACGTGAAAAAGCCCAGCCCGAGCATGGCCCGGATGCGGATGAGCGGGAAAACGTCGGTGGCCGAAAGGATGCAGCACAGCACGAAAAAGAGGTCCACCGCGCCCAGAATGAGCATCGGGTACTCCAGCAGGAGCGACCAGGTGCGCTCCTCGCGGATAGTCATGACGATGTCCCAGTAGGGGAAAATGTCGGTGAAGGCGCACAGTGCGAGCATCAGGACTAGCGCGGGCAGCGAGAGCGCGGCGGCCTTGCCCATGCGGTTCTCCCGCGCGCGCAGGTGGCGGGTCTCATCGGATTTGCCTTCGGCGGCGGCCAGCATCTCGTCCACGGTGACGGGCGGCGGCTCATGGTGAGCGGGCTCGACGACGGGGGGCAAGTCGCGGGCCTTGAGTTGGACGCGCTTCTGCTCGGGGTGGAGGATGGCCTGAAAGGCCGGTCCTTCGGAGAGCGGGAGCCAGTCTTCGCGGTCCTCGTCGTAGTAGAGTGTGGCGGCGCTGGCGCGGCCCGCTCCGAGCAAGTCTGCGATCCGCTCCGGGCTGTACGGCCCGCGGGCTTCTTCTGAATCGGCTTCCCTGATGTAAAACTCCGCCATGCAGACCGTAATATAAACCAACCGGAATATTCGTGAGCAAGTCTAATGTCCACTGCCCGCTACAGCCGCCTCGCTACCATTTGCCAATGCGGGTCGGGGCGGTGACGGCGTTGGAGAGCGTCCGCAGGAAGGTTTCCCTCGGCCAGCAGGTGGCCCCGAAACTGGCCAGGTAGCGGGTGGGCTGCTGGCAGTCGATGAGCTGGAATTCCCACTGCCGGAGGCGTTCAACCAAGCGGACAAAGGCGACCTTGGAGGCGTTGGGCGCGTGGTGGAACATGCTTTCGCCAAAAAAGGCGGCCCCGAGGCTGACCCCATAGAGCCCGCCGACCAGTTTGCCCTCCAGCCAGCACTCCACGCTGTGTGCGAAGCCCGCGGCGTGCAGTTCCAGGTAGGCGGTTATGATATCTTCGACGATCCACGTGCCGTCCTGGCCGGGGCGGGGCGTATGGGCGCAGGCCCGGATGACGCGCCCGAAGGCCTGGTCGAAGGTGACTTCCCAGCAATCTTTTTTCAACTCCTTGCGCAGGCTGTGGGAGACCTTCAACTCGCGCGGCAGCAACACGAAACGCGGGTCCGGGCTCCACCACAGGATCGGCTCGCCGGCGTTGTACCAGGGGAAAATGCCCCGGCTGTACGCCTCGATCAGGCGAATAATGGACAGGTCGCCACCCACCGCCAGCGGGGCGTCGGCGGGCGCGTCATGAGGGTCGGGAAAAGCGTTTGTAAAACGCGGCTGCATGCGTCAAGATACTCTACTTAAGCACGACTTATGCCGCAACACCAGAACGAACCCACCCGCGATCCCATTGCCATGGTCGAGGAAGCGACCTTTGATTTCACCCTCGGTGACAACGACGAGGCCCTGCGCAAGCTGCGCCGAGCCCAGGAAATGGCGCCCGGCTGCTTCGAGGCCTGGCACGCGATGACCGAGGTCTATGTGTCCATGAAGGACTACGACCACGCGCTGGAGGCGGCCACCCGCGCCTTCGAGCTGCGCCCCGAGGACATCCACATCAACACCAGCCTCTCGCGAATCTGGATGCACAAGGGCGATAAACAGATGGCCGAGCACTTCGGGGCTAAGGCCCGCACGCTCGGCTGGAAGGAAGAATTGAATTCCGAGCCGGAGGAGGACTCGGGACTGGCCTGATTTTAGGGTTTCCATCGGCCCGGTTTGCCTTTCAGAATACCGGTTGATCAGTTGAGGACGTATCTGCACCGATTATGAGTAAAGCCACTTTCACCCTGGAGTTTGAAAAACCAATCCAGATCCTGCGCGACCAGCTTGAGGACCTGCGCAAGAGCTCCGTCGAGAGCAAGATGGATGTCGCTGCCGAAATCCAGGCCATCGAGGAGAAGATCACCGAGACCAAGAAGCGCATCCACGCTGAGCTGACGCCCTGGCAAAAGGTGCAGCTCGCCCGGCATCCGCAGCGACCCTATTCGCTGGACTACATCCGGCAGCTTTTCGAGGACTTTCAGGAACTCCACGGCGACCGGCAATTCCGCGACGACCGCGCCATTGTGGGCGGCACGGCGCTCTTTGACGGGCGTCCGGTTATGGTCATCGGTCAGCAGAAGGGCCGCTCGACCCGTGAGAACCTGGCCCGCAACTTCGGCTGCCCCAACCCCGAAGGCTACCGCAAGGCCCTGCGCCTGATGAAAATGGCCGAAAAGTTCGGCATGCCCGTTTTTTGCCTGATCGACACCCCCGGGGCCTATCCCGGCGTCGGGGCCGAGGAGCGCCATGTGGCCGAGGCCATCGCGGTCAACATCCGCGAGATGAGCAACCTGCGCGTGCCGATCATCGCCACCGTTATCGGCGAGGGCGGCTCCGGTGGGGCGCTCGGGATCGCTGTAGCCGACCGCGTGCTCATCCTCCAGAACGCCTACTACTCGGTTATTTCGCCCGAAGGCTGCGCGGCCATTTTGTGGAAGGACCGCTCGCACTCGGCCCGCGCGGCCGAGGCCCTCAAGATCACCGCAGACAAGCTGCTGGAACTGGGCATTGTGGACGAAATCGTCGATGAACCGCTCGGCGGCGCTCATACCGACCCCGAAGTGACGGGGGAAACGCTCCGCACGGTCCTCAAGCGCCATCTTGACGAGGTTCTCGGCCTGGGCGAGTCAAAGATGATCGACGCCCGCTACGAGAAGTTCCGCCGCATGGGCGTCTATCAAAACGCGTAAATTTCCGGACCAGACCAGCCTGCGCCCCGAGCGCTCGTTATAATGATTGGGGCAACGAAAGTGCAGCCTGCGGCTGCTGCGGGGTTTGGGGGCGCACAGCCCCCAAGTTTATCCATACCGGGTCCTCGACTACAGGGTGAGGGTGAGTCCGTCGTAGGCGAGGCGGACGGAGGCGGGGAGTTTGGCTTCCCAGGTATCGTGATCGACCTGGAAGGTCAGGTGGGTGAGCCAATTTTGGGGCGCGCCGATTTGGAGGGCGGCAGCGGTGGCTTCGTCGATGGTCATGTGGGTGGGGTGTTCGGTCGGGCGCAGGCCGTCGAGTACGACCGCATCGGCCCCGGCGGCGAGTTCGTAGGCGGCGGGAGTGAGTTCCTTGCAGTCGTTGAAGTAGGCAAATTTGCGCCCGGAGGATTTTTCCACGAAGACGAGCCCCAGCGTGTCGATGCTGCCGTGGGGCAGGAGGGTCGAGTAGATGTCGCCGCCGGGAGTCTCCAGTTTGTCGGGCATGGGCAGGGGGCGAAAGGCGGCGTAGCCCTTGCGGGCGGGTTTGTCACCGATGGCGTAGGGGAAGACCGAGCGCACGCGCCCGAGCCCTTCCTCGGAGCCGTAAACTTCGATCGCGCTGAAGTTGCGCAGGTCACAGAAGCGCCGCAGGTCGTCCATGCCCATGATGTGGTCGGCGTGGCCGTGGGTGAGGATAAAGGTGTCGATCTGGCGCAGGTCATGCCGCAGGCACTGGAGCCGGAATTCCGGTCCGGCGTCGATCTGGATGTGCCAGCCGTCCATGACAATGTGCATGGAACAGCGGGTGCGCCAGTTTTTCGGGTTGGTCAGGTCGCAGCCCTCGTTTTCATGTGCGATCATGGGCACGCCCTGCGAGGTGCCCGTTCCTAGAAAAGTAACTTCCATATGCCTGTTTCCATCAAATAACCGCCCCGCCCCTGACAAAAGCAAAAACCGCGCCGTTACCGGAGCTTAACCATTTTCGGGCGGAGGCTCAACGTTCCGGCGGTTGCGCACAGCGAGAATCTCTGTGCCCTCAGAGACTCCTCGGTGTGCGCTAATGACGCTGCGGGCGGATAAGGCGAAAAGTCCAGGCCAGCAGAAAGCAGACGGTGGCCACGAGCACGATGCACGCGCCGGAGGAGACATCGAAGTGGTACGAGAGCAGCAACCCGGAGAAACCCGCCACGATGGCCACGGCGGAAGCCAGCAGCATGATGCCCGAGACACTGCGCATGAGCAGGGCGGCGCAAGCCGCCGGCGTGATGAGCAGGGCAATGGTCAGCAGCGCGCCCACCACCTGCACGGCGGAGACCACGGCCAGCGAGGCCAGCAGGAGCACGAGCAGGCGCATGCGGTTGGGGTTGATGCCGATGACGCGGGCGTAGTCCGGGTCGAGGGAGGTCAGCTCCAGTTCCTTGTGCCAAAGCGTCAGCGCCACGATAATAATGACCGTGACCGCCCCGACCAGCGCGAGATCACCGGCGGTGACTCCGAGGATGCTTCCGAAGACGATAGCCTCGAAGTCCCGGTAAGAGCTGGCCATGCTCATCAAGAGGATCCCCAGCGCGAACATCCCGGCCAGCACAACGCCGATAGCGGTGTCTTCGCGCACGCGGCGGTGCGAGGAGAGGATGGCGACGCCGAGCGCCGTGGCCAGACTGGCCCCGAGCGCGCCGAGAAAAAGATTAAAGCCCTTTAAGAACGCGAAGGCCACCCCCGGCAAGATGGTGTGGCCGAGTGCCCCCCCGAGAAAGGCCATTCGCCGCAAAACGACGTAGGTGCCGACCAGCGCGCAGTTGAGCCCGGCCAGCAGCACGGCCACGAGGGCTTTTTGCAAAAAGGCGTACGAAAACGGTTCGGTCAGGAAATCCATGAGGGGGCGGGCGTTCAGTCGGGGGAGACGCAGCCGTTTTCGAGGGTGAGCACGCGGTCAAAGCGGTCCATGAAATGCGCGATGTCGTGGGTGGCCATGACAACGGTGCAGCCTCGCTCCTTCAGCCGGTCGAGGGCCTCCCAGATGAGGCCGCGGCTGGTCTCGTCCACCGCGTTAAAGGGCTCGTCGAGCAGGTAAAGCTCGGCGTCGTGCAGGAGGGTCCGGGCGAGCAGCGCCCGCTGTTGCTGGCCGCCGGAGAGGCTGCCGATCTGTCGCCCGGCGTAGGGGCTGAGCCCCAGCGAGTCAAGCGCCTGCGCGGCCAGGGTGCGCTGTTCACGGCCAGGGCGGCGCAGCCAGCCCAGCCGCACGTAGGTGCCTGTGAGCACGAACCGGCTCAGGCTGATGGGAAATTCCCAGTCCAGGCTGCTGCGCTGGGGCAGGTACGCCACCTCGTGGCGGCAGACGCCGGGTCGGTGCCCGAGGATGCGGATCTCGCCCTCGTAGGGGAGCAGATCGGCCAGGCACTTGAGCAGGGTGGATTTGCCGGAGCCGTTGTCGCCGACCAGAGCGAGGCGTTCGCCGCGCTTGACGCAGAGGGACACGCCGTTGAGCGCGGGCGTGCCGGTGCTCGCGTAGCGAGCCGTTACGCCCTCGGTGCGGATGGCGGAGGCGTCCGGATAATGGCAGCCCCCGCAGTTTCCCCGGTAGGAGAGCAGCCCGCTTATGATTCCTTTACTCAATTGTTTTTAGCCTGAATAGAATCGGCTATCGTGTCCACTGTGTAGAGAAAAAGCGATTCATAATCCTGTGGCCCGCTTGTGTCGCGGGAAAATGTGCCCACGTAGAGCAGGCGCGGGGCGGGCAGGCCGGTCTCGCGGCAAAGCTGACGGGCGAGGCGGTCATTGGCGCCCGGATCGGTGAAGATGGCGGCGACCTGATCCTGCCGGATGAGCTTGATCAAGGCGGCCATCTGCCGGGCGGAGGGCTCGCCGCCCTCGGTGCTGACCGAGCCGAGGATGGTGGCGGGGATCTCGATCCCGTAGCGGTCGGCGAAGTACCCGAGGTTGTCGTGATAGGTGATGATGACTCGGGCTTGCTCCGGGATGGCGGCAAAGCGTTCGCGGGCCTGCTGGTCGAGCGCGAGCAGTTTGTCGTTCCAGCGCTTGGCGTTATCGCGGTAGGTGGAGGCATTATCGGGGTCGATCTGGCAAAGGGCCTCCGTCAGGGCGGCGGACATTCGGGAGACATTCTCCGGGTCCATCCAGACGTGCGGGTCGTAGTCTCCGTGATCGTGCCCGGCGTGGCTGTCATGGTCGTGTCCGTCATGGGAATGTCCATCGTGGCTATCACTGTGGTCTGACTGTTTGTCGCCGTGGTAGTCGTCGGCTTTGCGCAGGGTGAGGCCGTTGCTGAGGCTCAGCCGCTGCCCCTGAAAACGCGAGGAGGCCAGCAGGTCGTCGAGCCAGAATTCCAGGTTGGGGCCGATCTGGACGACGAGGTCGGCTTGGGAGAGCTTGGCCAGATCGCGGGGGGCCGGTTCAAAGGCGTGGATATCCTGTCCCTTGTCCGCGAGGACGGTCAGCTCGACCTTGTCCCCGGCGATTTGCCTGACCCAGTCGGCAGGAATGCCGAAGCTCGCAACGACATGTGGCTGGGTGGCGTGGAGCAGGGGCGTGGCAAGCACCCCGATCAGCAGGGCAATGATCTTTTTCCGCAGGGACATAGCCCACCTAGTGTGGGGCGGATTCTAATAGATGCAAGTCGTTTGCATAAAAACCAGCCCTCGCGCACTTGCTCCGTCATTTGAAGGCACGTCCTAAGTCTGAAATTGGCCGTAAACGATGATTTCGTGCCCCTCGTATTCGAAATTGGGGGGGACCTGGCTCAAATCGACATCGGCTGGCCGGGTTTTAAGCCAATGAATCTGCCCTGTGCGCTGGCACACAAGAATGGGGCGCTTAATCTCCCGGGGCAGGCTGTAGCAGGTGGCCAGGCCGGGGATTTCAAGTTTCTCCACCAGGCCGTCTTCGAGCATGGTGCGCAGGTTGCGATAGACAGTGGCGATGCCGAGGCTTTTACATTCTTGTTGGGCGAGTTCCTGGATTTCCTTGGGCTTGAGCGGTCGGTTCTGTGACTGTAAGGCGTTTCGGATGGCTGTTCGTTGGCGGGTTTCTCTAACCGATGGTGGCATAAATGCAGTAGCTGGTTACTCTGTTGGCGGGAGGCAGGTCTGCTCCTGCCAGGGACGTTTCAGGTTTTGGATGAGTGATTAATGGTTAGCGGTTGGGACAATTTCTCATATGAATGAAGTCCTTAAAGTTACCGTCAACCTATTAATGATATATCCCTTAATTTCTCAAAAATTCGTATTTTTATGTTAATTTAAACGCGATCGCTGACAGGCGTTTTACGTGGCGTCGGAAGCGTTGTCTGGCGGGAGAACTTTACCGGTATTTTTTCTCTGGCTGTTGTGGTGGAAAACTAAGACATCCCGTGGTTAACTATTTATTCCAGCGGTATCTGTGTAAATGGTAAGATGTTGGTATGAGGTCTTTTTGGTGGGTAAAGCGGGGTGGAGGGCACAGGGAAGCCACTGCGTTCAGGCCCTGTCCGGAGCCGAGGGAGGAAAGGGCTGGTTTTTGACGGTTAATAGCCAGGCGAAGCCGTCTGAGATCAGAGCACACGGGGGACGATGAACCACTCCAGCGTCCACTCGCCGTAGGGAAGCGCCCGACTGGGAGGACAGAGGCGCCGCAGGCACAGCAGTCCGGCTTTCCTGAAGGTAATGAGGCCGCCTTCGCGCGACTGAAGCATCAGCGCGTCAGCCAGGATCGAAAGGTGGGGGTTGTGCCCGATGAACATGAGGTCGTCCTCGTCCTCGGCCAGCTCTCTGAGCCAGACAAAGGGGTTGTCTTCCGGGCGCAGGCCGGCGCGCTCCTGGAGGGGCTGGGAAAGCTTTAAAAAATCCTTGAAAAGGCGGGCCGTCTGCACGGCGCGGGTGAGAGGGCTGTGGCAGAGTTTGCGCACGCCGTCGAATTCCTCGGGCTTGAGCGTCTGGCAGAGTTTACGAAGCGTTTTCTCGCCTTTGGCGGTCAGCTCGCGGGTTTCGTCCGGAGCGGTATTTTCGGCCTCGGCATGACGCAGCAGGTAAAGTCGCATAGGAAACGTATTGTGTTCGGGCGGGCTGACTTGCGCAATCCCTGATTCGTAATATCGTGCTGTTTGGTTATGATAATTTGAAGCTTGTTGTGCGGAGTTGTTTTAACGCAACTGCCTTGCGGATAGTGACTTTTAGGTGAAAGAAATGTTTTCTGTGTTGCTTTTTCGTCACTTTTGAGTTTATACAAAACCTATAATTTCAGTGCATTTATTCTTTCCCGGTTAACACCGAAGGAATGATAAAACAGTAGAGATGGCGGGAGGCCCCCAGGGATGGGGGCCTCTATTGTTTTAAAGGAAAGAAAAGCTGCCGCAGGGCCAAAGAGGGGCCTGGGCAGCCCACATCGGGACAGGCGAGAAGCCGGTTGATGGGGTTAAATCAGGGAGCCAGCCGCTCGATTTTCCAGTTATCTCCGTCCCCGGAGGGGCTGTACTGGAGCCGGTCATGGAGGCGGTTTTCGCGCCCTTGCCAGAACTCAAAGCGTATCGGTTTCACGCGGTAGCCGCCCCAGAAGGAGGGCAGGGGGATTTCCCCGCCAGCGAATTTGCGCTTCACTTCCTCCAGCTTCATTTCGAGGAGCTTGCGCGAGGAGATGATCCGGCTTTGGTGCGAGACCCAGGCCCCGAGGCGGCTGCCGAAGGGGCGACTGGCGAAGTAGCGCAGGGACTCGGCGGCGCTGATTTTCTCCGCCCGGCCCTGGATCTTGATCTGCCGTTCGAGATCGAGCCAGGTGAATAGCAGGCACACCTGCGGGTTTTCGGCGATCTCGGTCGCCTTGGCGCTGGTGTAATTGGTGTAAAAGACGAAGCCCTTGGCGTCGTAGGCTTTGAGCAGGACGGTGCGCAGATTGGGTTGGCCGTCGGCCCCGGCGGTGCCGAGGGTCATGGCGTTGGGCTCGGCGAGCTCGGCCTGGAGGGCCTGCTCGAACCAGACGCGGAACTGGGCAAAAGGGTCCGCTTCGGCGCTTTCCTCGGAAAGCCCGTTGCGGGTGTAATTGCGGCGCATGTCGGCCAGATTCATCCTGCGCAGTGTGCACACGCCCGCGCTACTGGCAAGGAAAGCAAACGGCGAGACGCAACATTCCGGCAGGAGCAGGGGGGCGCGTCGGGCGTAGCGTCCGATTGGGGCGTCCGCGATCCGACTGGAGCCGCAAGGGTGATGCGCGGCATCACAGGCGCAGGGCTGCGCTCCGCTTAGCCGAAGCGGCCGCTGACGTAGGCTTCGGTCTGGGGGTCGCGGGGGTTCATGAAAATGGCCTCGGTCACGTTGTGCTCGACGATGCGGCCCAGGTAGAAAAACGCCGTGTGGTCGCTGACGCGGGCGGCCTGCTGCATGTTGTGGGTGACGATGACGATCGTGTAGTTCAGGCGCAGGGAGTGGATCAGCTCCTCGACCTTGGAGGTGGCGACCGGGTCGAGGGCCGAGCAGGGCTCGTCCATGAGCAGGATTTCCGGCTCCACAGCGAGGGCGCGGGCGATGCACAGCCGCTGTTGCTGGCCGCCGGAGAGGTTCAGGGCGCTGTCGTTGAGCCGGTCCTTGACCTCGTCCCAGAGGGCGGCGGCGCGGAGGCATTTTTCCACCGTGTCGTCGAGTCGGTCCCGGTTGCGAATGCCCTGGATGCGCAGCCCGTAGGCGATGTTGTCGTAGATAGACTTGGGAAAGGGGTTGGACTTCTGGAAGACCATGCCGACTTTTTTACGCAGCTCGATCACGTCGATGTCGCGCTCGTAGATGTCGTAGCCGCCGATGAGAATGCGCCCCCCGGCCACGCGGGCCGTGTCGGTCAGGTCGTTGAGCCGGTTCAGACAGCGCAGGAGCGTGGTCTTGCCGCAGCCGGAGGGGCCGATGAGGGCGGTCACGCTGTTCTGGCGGACGCTCAGGTTGATGTCCTTGAGCGCCTGCGTCTGCCCGTAGAAAAAGTCGAAATGCTCGATCTCGATCAGGGGCGGGGGCTTGGGCGCGGCGGCTTGGCCCGGGCGGGTGGCGGATGAGTTTTCCATGTCGTCGGGCTACCAGTGGTGACGTTTGCGGATCCTGGCGCGCAGGAGGATCGAGGTCAACGCCATCGCCGCCACCAGCGCCAGAAAGACGAAGGCTGTCCCGTACTGCATGCGCTCGGTGTAGGCGTTTTGGGGGAGCTTGGCGCTGACCACATAAAGGTGGTAGGGCAGGGCCATCACGCCCTGGAAAAAGAAGTCGTACCAGTGGTCGAGTCCCTGCCAGGGCAGGCGGTCGCGCAGCAGGTAGGCGGCGGTGAACATGATGGGCGCGGTTTCCCCGGCCACGCGGGCGATGCCGAGGATGGACGAGGTGAGAATGCCGGGCAGGGCGTAGGGGAGCACGCTGGTGCGGATCATGGTCCAGCGGGTGGCTCCGAGGGCGAGCGAAGCTTCACGAAAGCCCCCCGGCACGCTGCGCAGGGCTTCCTCGCTGGAGGAAATGATGACCGGAAGCACCATGAAGGCCAGGGTGAACCACCCCGCCAGCAGCGAGACGTTCCAGTCCAGAAAGACCACGAAAAGCCCGAACCCGAAGAGCCCGTACACGATGGAGGGCACGCCCGCCAGGTTGAGGATGGAGAGCCGGATCAGTCGCAGGAGCGGGCCGCTTTTACCGTACTCGCTCAAGAAGACCGCGCTGGCCACCCCGAGAGCCATTGAAATGGTCATGGCTCCAGCCACGAGCAGGACCGTGCCGATGATGGCGGGCAGGATGCCGCCCCCGGCGTGGGAGTAGGCACGGGCGCTGGGCGGGGGCAGTCCCTGCTCCTGGTAGGTGGCGCGAAACTCCGAGTCGCTCATTTGCATCGTCTGCCCCCCGGATTCGAAGACGTGGAGCGTCTCCGGCGACTGGGTCAGGAACTCCGTGTTGATGAAGGGCCACTCAGCCTGAAAAACAGCCCGCGCGCCCTTGATCGCGATAGTCAGGATGATGGCCGCCATCGCCAGCAAGATGAAATACGTCAGTCCCCGCAAGATCTGCCGCACGAGCGTCTCCACCCGCCGGGGGCCCGAGGGCTTAGGCAGGAAGGGATTTTGGCGCGGACTGTGGGCGGACGGGTTCACGGTGGAGCGGGTGTTTTATGCGAGTCGCCTGGTGCGACTTCCTGGCTGTGTTTATGTTTTAGGGGGATTTAACAGGAAGGCCGGAAAGGACAGAAAAAGGATGCGGGTAACAATGGCTTCCGCTCTTTCCGGCCTTCCTGTTAAAAAAATCTATCTTACGGTTGCTGTGATTTTCTCGGCATTTCTGTTTTCGGAGTGTTGTTACTCGCCGACGCGGGAGTGGCGGAAAATGCGTTGGGCGGCGAAGTTGATCCCGAGCGTGAGCAGGAACAGCACCACCCCCACACAGAACAGCGCCCGGTAGTGGATGCCGCCCTGGGCGACTTCGCCCATTTCCTGGGCGATGATGCCGGTCAGGGTATGAACGGGCTGGAAGGCCGCGCCGGGCCCCTCGGTGAAGTCGGGGATGCGGATGCGGTTGCCCGCGCACAGGAGCACGACCATGGTTTCGCCGATCACGCGCCCGACTCCGAGCAGTACCGCCGAGACGATGCCGCTGACGGCGGTCGGGACGATGATCCGCATGGTGGTCTGGAAGCGCGTGGCCCCCAGGGCGAGCGAGGACTCGGCATAGATGCGGGGCACGCGGCTGATGGCGTCCTCGGAGAGGGTAAAAATCGTGGGGATGGCCATGAGCGCGAGCAGGCAACCGGCGGTAAAGGCGTTCAGGCGCTCGGCGACGGGGAAGCCCGGCAGCCACTCCAGCCACGGGGTCTGTGAGAGCGTCCGCACCAGCGTGCCGAAGACCGCGATCCCGAAAAAACCGATCACGACGGAGGGGATGGCGGTGATGAACTCGATGCAGGGCTTGATAAAACCGGACTCGCCGCGCCGGGCCATCTGGTTGGTGTAGATGGCCGCGCCCACGCCGAAGGGGATCGCTATGAGGACTGCGATGCCCGTCACCAGCAGAGAGCCGGTCAACAGCGGCAGCAGCCCGAACAGGCTGTGCCCGTTGTTGTTAATGAGCCACTGGTCCCCGAAAAGAAAGGACCTGACCGCCTCACCCAGCCCGACGCCGCGCTCCGGCTCCCACTCGGCCAGTTGCGCGCCGTAGCGGGGCAGCCCGGCGGTGAAGGCGATGGCGTCCCGGCGGAAGGTCTCGGCCAGCGGCTTGAGTTGCGGCTCCTCCAGTTCGGGGAAGGTTTTCAGCACGTGGAGCATGTCGCTCTCAAGCTGGTCGTTGAGGGCGGTGAACTGCGGGAACGTCGCCTTGATCGTGGCAATGGTCCCGGCGTAGTCGATGAGGCCGCTTTGGCCGGGTGCGGGGCGACCCGTGATGGCCCGCCCTTGCGCCTGTTTGTAGGTTTCCGCCGCCAGGTCGCGCACGGCGAGTTGGTAGTCACGCAGGGGCACGGCCAGCTCACCGAATTCCGTGATGTACGCCTGCATGGGCGCGGTCAGCGCGGCGATTTCCTCCCGGCTCTTGCCCTCAGCCTCAAGCTGGAGGATCTGCTCGCGGCGGATATTGACCAGTTGCCCGAGCAGGTTGTTGAAACGCTCGTGCTCGGCCCGCACGAGCGAGGCGTATTCCATGCCGCTGCGGCGGTACAGCTCCATGTCCTGCCGGTATTGCGGGAAAAAGCTCAGCCCCTCGCGGAAGAGAAAAAACGTGATCAACAGCAGCACGATGACGGCCACCAGCGCGTTGCCGCCGAAAAACGCCTTGAGCAGCGTCTGTCGGCCGGGGCCGGGCAGGGTGCGGCCACGCCGTCGGCGCAGGTTGAGCAGGGGCTGGGTCGGGGAGCCGTTCATGGCAGGCGTGGGTCGGGGCCAGCATCGGGGCAAAACGAGGCTGACAGCAATCCCCGAATGCGCGGGTCTGGTTCCTTGGCGGCGGAGGTGTTCACGGGCCGTCGAAGGGTTAATCAACCGCCAGTTCGGGGTACATCTCTTTCAGGCGAGAGGCGGGCAGGAAATCCACGCTCTCGACCACGGCCTGCCCCTCCGGGCTTAGGATGAAGTCGATGAACTCCTGAACGACGGGCGTGTGCGTCGCGTTCACGTTGACATAAAAGTACAGCGGGCGGGCCAGGGGGTAGTCCTCGCTGGAGGGGAGCTTGCCATCCACCGGCAGGACCTTGACCCCCGGCGTGTGGGAGAAGGCCAGCCCCACGTAGCCGATGGCGCGGGGGTTAGCGGCCACTTCGGCGGCGACCTGCTCGTTACCGGCCAGCTTTAGGGAAAAGTCCGAGTAATCGCGCCGGTGCAGGGCAAGGGTCTGAAACAGGCTGTACGTGCCCGAAGATGTGCTGCGCGTGTAGGTCGAGATGCGTCCGCTGACCGGGCTGATCCCGCTCCAGTCGTCGATGTCGCCGGTGAAGATCATTTCCACCTGCCGGGGGCTGAGCTGCTCGACGGGGTTGTCCGCGTTGACGATGACGGCGATCCCGTCCACCCCGACGGGGATGGCCTTGAGGTTGACACCCCGGGCGCGTGCGGTGCTCAGCTCGCCGCTCTGGAGGCGGCGGCTGGACATGGCCAGGTCGGCCTTGCCGTCGATCAGGGCCGTGATGCCGGTGCGCGAGCCCTCGGCGGCGATTTCAAAGGTCACCTCCTCGCCCCGCGCCTTTTTCATCGCGATAAACTCCTCCTTCAGCCGGGGCATGAGCCGGGCCCCGAGCGTGTCCGAGCCCTTGACCACGATCTTGTCCGAGGCGCTGGCCGGTATTGCCGCCGTCAGCAGCGCCGCGCCTAGCAGGAGCAGGCCCGGGGGCGGAAAGCGGCGGTGACGGTGCGGTTTCATCGGCGTGACGGTTGGTTGCGAACGGCGGATATTAGCAGGCGAATGTTACAGATGTGTTAAGACGAGAGCTTTTTCTCAAAATTTTTCTGTCGGTTCTGCTTTGGCGTCTCGCAACCGGACAAGCCCCTGCGCGACGGCTTCGGCGTACTCCTCGATCAGGCCGTCGGGGAGCGGTTCGGGGGCTTCGGCCTCGGCCTTGAGGCGCGGGTAAACCGCCTGGCTGTTGGCGACGTAGGGCTCCAGAAAAACGACCGGACAGGCGTACAGGCGGTTGGCCAGCAGGTTGCGGCCCCAGACGTAGGGCTGGTCGGGGATGGCGACGGCGTTCTTGCCCCGGTAGGTGAAGGACGGCATGCCGGTGGCCCCGGCCAGCGAAGCGGCCACGCTGGCGGCCACCTCGCCCTCGACCGCGCCGGAGCCGTTGAGCAGCTTGACCAGCATGCCGTAGCGCACGTCGTCGTAGCTTAACTCCTGCGCGCTGTACGCGCCGTTGACCAGCAGGTGCAGGTGGTTGGGCTCGACCGGGGCGGGGGCCTGCCGGTCGGGGAAGTCTTCCGCGTTCAGGTGCAGGCAAAGCACGAGGTCGGGGCGAATCTGGTCGTTGACGCGGGCGGCGCGGGCGTGAATGTCGCTCACCCGGTAAAAAAGCAAGGTGCTGCGACGGCGGATTTCCTCGGGCGAAGGCGGCGGGCCGTCCGGGTTGAGCGCGGCGAGCCAGGCTTCGGCCTGTGGGCGCAGCGAGTCCGGCGTCTCCGTGGTGACAGGGCCGGGGCGGTCCCGCACCAGTGTGACCCGCGCCCCGAGCGCTTCCAGCTTGCCCTTTAAAACCTGGGCCACCTCCAGTACGAGGTCGCCCTCCTGAATGACCGGCCCGCCGTCGATGCTCCAACTGCGGCCCTCCATCGGGCCGTATTCGCCGCCGAGGTGGCCGGGGTCGAGCGCGATTTCCCAGCCGGTGAGCGGCTTGCCGGGCGGGGCGTCGGGGAGGAGTTCGCCTGGGGTGCGCCAGCGGCGCGGGGTGGGGGCGGCGTCTTCGGCACTGGCGGCGAAGATGAGCCGGTAGGTCGGAGCGCCGTCGCGGGTATGGATAAGGGCGGCCTCGTCGGTCAGGGTGATGGTTTCGCGCCAGGCATCGCCGGGGGCGTAGAGGGTGTCAAGCCGCCGTTGGAACTCCGCCCGCGTCAGCGTGCGCTGGTACGGGTCGAGCGTGCTCCAGTCGGGGCGTTGTCCGAGGCTGGTCATGCGGTCGGCCCGCAGGGCGGGGTGGCAGAGGAGAAAGGTGGACAGAAAGAGGGCGAAGAGGCGTGCGGGCTTGCGCATGGGTGAGTTTCGGGCATTGAATCCGGACAATATTGGTAATGACCACCGGGCGCAACCGCGTCCCGGCGTTCCTGAAAATTGGTAGCACATTAACCCATGTCCCCTTCCGAACAACTGCAAACCGCCGCGCTCCGCCTGCGCGACGAACTCTCCGGGCTGCGCTTCGGCCCGCCTGTGACGCATGTTTACCAGCCGCTGGACTATGCCTGGGAGCCGCACGCTCTTTATTTAAAGAAGTGGGGCTCCACGACCAAGCGTGTGGTTTTTCTCGGGATGAACCCCGGCCCCTTTGGCATGGCCCAGTGCGGCGTGCCCTTCGGCGAAATCGCCTCCGCCCGCGACTGGGTGGGAGTCGAGGCCCCGGTGGGCAAGCCCCCTCAGGAGCACCCGAAGCGTCCGGTGGATGGCTTCGCCTGCACGCGGGCCGAGGTCAGCGGTAAGCGCCTCTGGGGCCTGTTCGCGGAAAAATTCGGCACGGCGGATAACTTTTTCCGCGAGCACTTCGTGGCTAACTACATCCCGCTGCTCTTTCTCCAGGCGGACGAAAAAGGCTGCCGCAACATCGCCCCGGACAAGCTCAGTGCCGCTGACTCGGCCCACCTGCTGGCTCTCTGCGACGAGCACCTGAGGGCCGTGGTGGCCGCGCTCCGGCCCGAGTGGGTCATCGGGGTGGGGAAATTCGCCGAGGGCCGCGCCCGCGAAGCCCTCGGCCTCGACGGCCCGAAGATCGGCACGATCCTGCACCCCAGCCCCGCCAGCCCCGCCGCCAACCGTGGTTGGGCCCCCCAGGCCACCGCCCAACTCGAAGCCCTCGGCATCTGGGGCGGGTAGCACCCGCTGGCATTGAGAGGCCCCGGACATTTGAGCTTGCGGGCCGAGGTTTGTTTGAGTTGGGTCAATCACCGTTGCCCATGTCGTCGCGTTGGCGGCATGGCATCAGTGATCCGACAAGCATGACAGACGCAGGACGCTGTCTTGCAACCCGGTCCGAATGCGAGTGGAGGGAAAATAGTCGCTTGACATTGCGGGGGGGAGAGTCTTTTTTCGTCCGCTTTCCATAAATTTCAGAGCCATGAAAGTTGTATCCTCCATCAAATCACTGAAAAACCGGCACCCGGATTGCCAGGTCGTCCGCCGTCGTGGCCGCATCTACGTGATCAACAAAACCAACCCCCGCTTCAAGGCGCGGCAGGGCTAACCTTTTAAGGCGCAACCGTGAAAAAAGATATTCATCCTTCCTACCGCCCCGTCGCCTTTGTTGACGTTGAAACGGGCAACAAGTTCCTGACCCGTTCCACGGTCCGGACCACCCAAAAGGAAACCATTGATGGCGTCGAGTACGGCGTCATGGTTTGCGACGTGACGAGCCACTCGCACCCGGCCTTCACCGGTGAAAAGCGTTTCGTGGACACCGCCGGTCGCGTGGAAAAGTTCCAGAACAAGTTCCGCCGCCGTCGCGGCAACTAAGCCGTACGGGCAGTTCTTTCATTTTCAGACGCCGTTCCTGTCGGGGACGGCGTTTTTGTGTGTGGGTGTGTGTGGAATAAATGTCCCCCGTCTTCCTTTCTATCCTTCCCGGCCTTTCTGTTTAAAAAAGATTCCACCCGCCTTGGGGGGACTGCTTATCTCTGTGCTGCGCTCCTGCTGCTTTCGTCGGCAAGGGTAGCCATTTGTGCCCTTCGTACCTTCTTCGTATCCTTCGTGGCCGCTTTTCTCCCTTCAATGCCGTCGCCCGCTGTGCCCCGTCCAGCCGGGGCTTGCCAAGCGTGGGCGGGGCGCTATGCAATAGGCGGATGCCCAGCGAACTGCCCGTTGCCCTCACCATCGCCACCTCCGACAGCGGAGCAGGGGCTGGGATTCAGGCGGACCTGTTGAGCTTTGCCGCCCGCGGGGTGTACGGGGTGACGGCCTTTGCGGCCCTCACCGCACAGAATCCGGACGGGGTCAGCGCCATCGAGGAGCTTTCGCCGGGCTTTCTTCAGGCTCAGCTCGACCAGCTTGCCGCCTATTTTCCCATCCGCGCGCTCAAGACGGGGATGCTCTTTTCCGCGCCGCTCATCGCGGTGACGGCGAGCTTCATCGAACGGGAAAAAATCCCCGCCGTGGTCGATCCGGTCATGGTCGCCACGTCGGGCGCGGTCCTGCTCAAGCCCGAGGCCATCGCCACGCTGGAGGCCGAGTTGCTCCCGCGCGCGGCGCTGATTACACCGAACCTCGACGAGGCCGCGGTCCTGTTGGGACGCCCGGTCAGCCGATCCGACGAACTCGCCTCGACCGCCGCCGAACTGAGCGCTCGCTACGAAACCGCAGTGTTGCTCAAGGGCGGACATCTGTCCGGGGGTACTCTCATCGACACTCTCGTCCGCCCTGGTGAGGCCCCGCTGCAACTGACCTCGACACGTATTGAGAATGTCAATACGCACGGCAGCGGTTGCACGCTTTCCGCCGCCATCGCCGCCGAACTGGCCAAAGGCCAGCCGCTGCCCGCTGCCGTCCGCGCGGCCCACGCCTACCTCCAGGCCGCGATGAAGCAGCCCGTGCAGGTCCGGGGCGAGCGCTTCATCGGTCATGGCGTTAGGAATGTTTGAGGGTTTGAGAGCTGTGAGCCGATTTTGGATTTTAGCCGTTTATAAGTTCAGGGTTTTGTGAGTGGATAAAATCATGGCCGCTGACCGCCCCGATGAATCCGCGCCGCGCACCGACGGGCACGCGCCGTTGCTGTGGCTGGCGGTGCCGCTGGTCTGGGGCTACATCCTGGCGCACACGCTGGGCGGGGCGCTGCCGGTGTGGGGGTTGGCGGCGCTCGGGCTTGCTGTGGGAGCGGCCGCGCTGGTACTGACTTGCCGCGAAGGCTGGTTCGTGCGGCCTGTCTGGGGCTTTCTGATCCTGACAGCCGGCGTGCTGCTGGCCTGGGCGTATTACCTGGTGCGGGAGCCGTCGTCCGCGCCTGTCGGTGACTTTATCCCGCGCGAGGGTGAGGTCGTGCTGGAAGTCGGGCGGCTTTTCCAGACCAACCCGAAGTACGCCCGCATCAGCGGGCTGGGTACGATCGTAACCAGCCCGGCGTGGCGTCCGCAGTTGGCCGGGCAGGCGGTGGCGTTCTCTCTCTGGACGGAGGGTATTGAGGAGGGCGGGATTTTGCCCGGTGCACTCATCCGGGCGCGGGGGAAAATCGCCCGGCTGGACACCAAGCCGGACCTGAACGATTTCGAGCAATACCTGGTCAACAGCGGCTATCCGCTTCAGCTCAGCCAGGGGAGTCTGCTCGGGGTGGAGCGACCCGCGGGGGCTTTCCGGCAGTGGTGCCGCTCGGTCAATCGGCGGCTGGCCGGGGCGCTGGGAGAGGGGGCGGTGTCGCCGGACACACGGGCGCTGGCCGGGGTGGCCACGGCGATGTTTCTCGGGGACAAGGCCGCGCTCGGACGCGAGCAGAAGGAGACCTTTATCGCGAGCGGGACGATGCACCTGTTCGCCGTCAGTGGGCTGCATGTGGGGATCATTGCCGGGACGCTTGCGCTTGCCTTGCGACTGGTGCGGGTGTCGGGACCGGTCGCCGCCGTCGTGGGGCTGGGCTTGTTGTTTTTCTATGTGCAGGTCATCGGGGTGCCCCCCTCGGCCTTGCGGGCTTTTTTGATGGTGGCATTCTACTGGGGGGCGCAGGTCGTGCGGCGTAAGCCCGCGCCGTTCTCCGCGCTACTGGCTTCGGCGGTGGCCGTGCTCCTGATCGACCCGCGGCAGCTTTTTGGCGCTGGCTTCCAGCTCTCGTACCTCATCGTGGCGGCGCTGCTGCTCTACGCCGTCCCGCTGACGGAGTGGGCCAATGCCCGCCTCGATCCCTACCGGCTGATTCCGCTCAACAGCCTGCGCCGCTGGCAGCGTTTCCTGCGCTGGGCGATGCGCGGGCTCAACGCCTCGCTCGCGGTCTCGGCCACGGCCTTTATTTTCGCCACCCCGCTGACAGTGGCATATTTTCACATCTTCGCGCCGGGGGCGATTTTTCTCAACCTGATCCTCGTCCCGCTGGCGACCGGGGTAATCGTGCTTGCGCTGGTCTCGGGTGTGCTCGGCTTGGCCGGGGCCGGGGCTGTGTGCGTCTGGATCAACACCCTGTCCTGGGCCGTGGTGTGGGAGATGTGGACGGTGGTCAGCGCCGCTGTCGCGGTACCGGGCGGATTCTGGCAGGCACGCTTTGCCCATGAATGGCTGGCTCCGTTGACGACGCTTCTGCTGCTGGGGAGCCTGTTGGTGGTGGCACGACGGGCGCGGACGCGTCCGGTGGTTTATTTGCTGCCGGTGGTGATTCTCGCGCCTGTGCTTGTCTTTGGGGTGAATTTCGCCAAGCTCTAGCCCCATGAAGAGCGCATACGAACTCGCCATGGAGCGGCTCGAAAAAGATGAGCCCACCGCCAAACTGTCCGAGGAACAAAAGGCCGCGCTGGCCGACATCGACAAAAAGTACGACGCGAAAATCGCCGAGAAGGAAGTCTTTCTCCGGGGCGAACTGGCCAAGGCTCGTCCGGACGAGCACGCCGCCATCGAGAAGCAGCTCGTCAACGAGCGTGCCCGCCTGACTGAGGAACGCGAAGCGGCCAAGGACAAGGTGCGTGACCGCACTCGACAATGAGGGGACAGGCCCCTACGGGTGCGTGGCCGCACTCGACAATGAGGGGACAGGCCCCCTACGGAGCCAGAAAGGCTCCTACCCCGTGCGTAGCCTAGGCCACGTGGACACGACCTAGGTCTCTCGCGTTCTTGCAAAGGAACGAAGTTCCGTCTCAAAAGTTTTTGGGGCAGAGCGCGAGAGGGTGTTTTTTCAAAAAAGACCCTCTCGCATAACCCTCAAAGCTATTTTGAACCGGTATTACTTTTCCCGAGGAAGTTCTCCTCGAGGCACTGGCGCAGGGCCATACGGGCGCGGTGGAGGATGGTCCAGAGGTTTTGCGGGGTGATGTCCATGCGCTCGCAGATTTCGGGGCTGGGCATGCCGTCGATCTCGCGCAGGAGGAAGACCTGGCGGATGCGTTCGGGCAGCTTGGAAGCGCAGGCGTGGAAATGCTGCATGAACTCCGCCCGGTCGAGCTTTTGCACGGCCTCCGGGGTCCAGTCGCCGGGGGCGTGGCCGCTGCCGAGGTTCCAGGCTCCGTCCTGGCTGAACAGTTCGCCCTCCTCCTTTTCGTAAAAACCGGCCAGCTCACTCATCGACTGGGTACGGTTCTTTTTGCGGTAGTGGTCGATGATTTTGTTTTTGAGGATACCGGTGAGCCAGGTCTTGACTGAGGAGCGCCCGGAGAAATTGTCCCGTGCCTTCATCGCGGCCAGGAAGGTGTCCTGCACAAGGTCTTCGGCCAGCGCGGCGTTGTTGACCCGGAAAAAGGCGAAGCGGTACAGGGCGTCCCCGTACTCATCAACCCAGTCCGCCGGGTCGGGAGCAGTGGCATGGTCCGCAGGCATGGAGGAAATGGCTTCGCGAGGCTGTTTGTGATGGCTTTTCCCGGGCGGTCGCTGCGCGTGCCGCCGGGCTTGGATGTTTATTCAAGCCGGTGGCCCGGTTGACGACGAGCAAAAACGCCCGTCGCGGGAACGGCCACATGGGGGCGTCTTCCATCGTTATGATCAATCGAAGGATTTAACAGGAAGGACGGGAAGAACGCGAAGTCAGTTCGGAGACGCAGCCTTCCTTACTTCCTCCGTGCCTCCGTGTGAGCTTCTTACCTCTATCGGGAACAGGATTACTCGGTCGCTGGTTCTTCGCTGTCGGACTCGATGGTGAACGTCGTCTGAGCGACTCCGCGGTTGCCGGATTCGTCCACGGCCTCGACCACGATGCTGTGCGGGCCGGGTTTGGGAGAGTCGAGCTGGATGCGGAAGATCTCCTCCTGCGCGTCAAAGATACCGCCCTCGGGCTGGAGGATGACCGGGCTGCCGCCGTCGAGTACGTAGCTGGCCGTCGCGATGATGCTGCTTGCATCGGTGGCGGAGAAGACGAGCACGGTGCTGGCCGCGTTGCGCTTCTGGGTCTCCAGCCTGACGGCCGGGCTGGTGTTGTCCACGAGGAAGGGCTGGCTGACCCGCGAGCCGATGCGGGCTTCGCCGGGCGGGTTGCCCGGCTGGTCGCTGGCCGTGATCCGGACCCGGTAGTAGCCATCGGCCAGTCCGCGTGTGTTAAAGGAATAGACGTTGGCGGGCAACTCGTCGGCCAGAGTGATCCACTCGTCCGCGCCCTCGGATTTGATCGCGACGGAGTAGATGAGCTCGTCGCCGTTGGGATCGAAACTGCTCCAGCCTGCTGTGAAGTACCCAGCCTCGCCCAGCGGGCGGATCTGCTGGATGGGGGCGGGCTCGCGGTCGAGGTTGTCATTGCCGGAGCTGCCGGTGAGCTGGGAAAGGGTGATCGGGGCAGTCTTGGGAGGCAGGCTGACCACGGTCAGGCCGACCGGGAGCACGTTGATGCGGCTGATGAGCGGGGCGGCGTTGCGTGTAGTGTAGAAGAGCCGTACCCCGCGCAGGAGCGCGTCGGTCTCGGTAAAGGTGGCCTTATACTGGAGGTAGCGGCCGGGTGGGTTCGCGATGGTGTTTGTGTCCAGTGCGTCCCAGCCGGTCCAGGTTGCGTCCGGGCTTGGGGAGTTGCCGGTGCGGGTTTCCCAGGTCAGGCCGGGCAACTCCTGCGAAGGGCTGCCGAAGAGGCGCAGTGCGCCCCATGCGGCCACGCTCGAGGCGTCCACCGGTTCGGAGGTGTAGCTGCCGCTGGTGGCGGGCTGGCCGGAGAGCTTGTAAACCGCACCGGGGTTGCTGGTCAGCACGTAGAGCCCGCCGTCCTCGCCGGGTACCGGGAGCAGGGCGGTGACTTCGCCGCCACCCTCGGCGCACTGGAGCAGGGACCAGTCGTTGAGACCGCTGACACTGAAAAGGCTGCCGTTTTCGCTGCCGCCGATGGTGAAGCCGCCTTTACCGTCGGGGAGAAAGGCGCAGATATTCATGTTGACCGGAGACCAGAGCGGCTCGGCGAAGCCGTCGGCTCCGAGCCGGAAAAGCAGGCTCGGAACGCTGGCGGCGGCGGGCTCTTTAGAACTGCTGTCCTTGCCGTTGCCGCTCGGGCTGCCGCCGGGGCCGCGGTAGAGTTTTTCCAGGATGCTGGTCAGGTCGCCGGGGGCGGGGGAGGAGGGCTTGTCCTTGGAGTCGCCGCCCTGCGGCTTCATGTGCAGGGTGGAGAAGTAAACCGTGCCGTCTTCGGCGGCGCTGAGGCCGGAAATCTCGTCCGTGCCCGCGTTGTAGATGACGGTGCCCTTGCCGTCGGGCGCGATGCGGTAAACGTAGGCGCGCGGTGCGGTTCCGGCCAGAAGGTTGCCCTCGTCGTCAAAGGTCAGCGCGGTGACGTGTGCCCGGTCGGTCTCGAACCACTTGATCGCCTCGTCGCCGGGCTTGAAGTCGGGTTTGAGCTTGTAAATGGCCCCGGCGGCACCGGTGGCGACGTAGAGGTTGCCTTCCTTGTCAAAGGTCAGGTCCCAGATGTATTCGTCCTGCGGGTCGAAGTAAATCTCCGGGCGCTGGCCGGGCGGGATGCGGTAAACACGCCCCTGCGGCGAAGTGCCCACGTAGAGGTTGCCCTCGGCGTCGAGGGTGAGGGCGCGGGAAAGGATTTCCTCCGGCTCGAAGACCGTCTCAAGGCTGCCGTCGGGGGCCATCTTGTAAACCGTGCCGCTTTTGCCGGTGCCCAGGTAGAGGTTGCCGTCGGCGTCGGCCACCGCACGCCAGATGATGGGGTCGTCGAGCACGGTCAACTGCTCCAGCGACGGGGCCAGGCCGATCTCGCCCAGGTTGGAAATGGAAACGTTGGCGGGCTCGCCCGCGGCAAAGGCGGCGTAGTCGGCCTGGAGCACCGAGTGGGTCTGGACGGCGGCCAGCGGGCTGGCCGCGAAGGCGAGGACGAGGAAGGCGGAAAGCGGTTTGTTCATGGAAAGGCGGAGAAATGGTGGCGTTATTTTTAGCGAATGTGGGCTGGAAGGGTGTATTCACCATCGAATACACCGGGGACCTGAAGAGAGGTTTCCCAGAGCGTGACGGTGCGGTTGTCGGTCACGGGTGTGGGGCTGCGCTCCGAATCCAGCAGCGCGCGCACGGAGGCGGGAAGCTCGCCCAGACGACGGCCGTTGACGTTGAGGCCCCGTGCCTCGCGCAACACCTTGACGTAGAGGCGGTCGTTACTGCGTCCGGTGCGCAGATAATTGACGATGCCCGCCAGCGAGTCAGCGGTGTTGAGCACGCCCGAGCGGTCGAGCTTGTCGGCAGCGGAGGCGTCACCGACGAAAACGGTCAGCTTCTCCCCGGCGGTGCCCGGCGGGATCGGAATGTTGAAGCGGTGCCGCGTGCGCTCCTCCAGGTAGTTGTTCAGGGTGACGGCCAGCTCCAGGTTGTCGCCGGGGTGGAGTTCGCCGCTGAGGATCTGGATCGAGTACAGCGAACTGCGGACCCACTCGTCGGCGATTTTTATGTCCACCGCGATGGACTTGACCTCGGCCATGCCGAAGGGGTTGTTGAGCAGCAGGTCGTAGTCGCGCATCAGCCGGAAGGCTGTGCCGACCGCGCCGCTGGGGCCGGTGGCGACATGGTCGAACTCCAGCGGCCCGAACCCGGCCACATCCATCTTTACATGCACATAAAAAGTCTGCTCCGCCGAGGCCTCCATCGTGTTGTTAAGGCTCTCCAGCAGGGCCAGCGCGGTGATGAGCGGCGACCACTGGCGGCTCTGGTAGAGCTGGCTGCTGAAGGTGCGCTCAGCGGTGCCGGGGCCGTGGACGTGGATGGAGACTTCGGTCATGGGCGGCGGCGCGCCCACCGCGCCCGCGATGGCCGTGAGCCGGTCCTGGTAAATGGTGCCGACGACGGGGCCGACATTGGAGAGCTTGAAGGAGCCGGGCATGCTCTGGATGACCGTGATGATTTCGGCCGGGGCCATCGGCATGTTGTCGTCGCCGGTGGCGAAGAAGGGGTGCCCGAAGGCCAGAACCTGGTCGCCCTCGCGCCAGGTGACGGTGCCGACCCCGGCGAACTGGAAGTCCCCCGTCATGAGTACACCCGCCACGGGGCTGCCGGTCTGGATGTCGGTGGCGCTGAGGTCCGAAGTCGTGCCAATGGGGGCGCGCATCGGCTCGACGCCGCGCCGGGCGAACTCCTCGCTAAAAGCGGCCAGCGTGTCCGCCGAAATGCCGGAGACCATCAGCGGGCTGGGCAGGGGCTTGAGCACGCTGTCCAGCGGGATGCCGCTCATCTGTTCCTGGCCGCTGCGGGGCTGCCAGTGGGAGGCTTCGCCGTGGTAGCCGGGATAGCCAGCCTGTCGTGCCTTATCGGGCTGGCGCTGGGCTTCTTTCTCAAAGGTTTCCAGCATGTCGGCAATCGGAGTGATGCCGATGATGGTCTGTTCCTTGGGCCATGAGTAACCGTAGGCGTAGGCGCCGACGAGCTTGCCGTCGATGAAACAGGGGCTGCCGCTCATCCCGGCGACCGGGCCGCTCACGATCTGGCTCTCGTCCAGGGCGCGGGCGATGATGATGTCCCGCTGCGGGCCGGTGAAATTGCGGGCCGTGCCCAGCACCTCGAACCGGAAGGTCTCAATCTGTGAGCCGGATACGACGGTTTTCCACTCGCCCTGCATGCCGGGCTGTATCTCGGACACGGGCAGCGTGGGAGCGGAAATCGGGGGCGGTTGGGCTGTGAGCCGGAGGGCTGGCAGGAGGCTGGAGGCTGCCAGGAGGATAAGGGAGAGAACTTTCATGCGGTCTTGCACACGCGACACGCTGAAGATGCCCATTGTTCCTGTCGAGGCAACCCTGAAAAACTCTCAAGCTTTACCCTAGATCGACTAATCGCCTTGCCAGATACTCATCTTTTTGCAAAGTCCCTATCCCGGTATGGGGTGACGCCTTCTGATTGACGGCGTCGTTAAATTTGTATTTTGTATATTCATAATAACGGGCTTATGAAGAGTAAGATTTGCGCGCTGTTTTCAATGTCGCTCATGTTGACTGCCACATTATCGGCAGCCAGCACTGAGGCTGCGGGGGGAAGTTCGGTGCAGAATTTCGGCGGAATTTTCCTGATGGTGGGTGGATTTGCGGTGTTGGTTTTTGTCGCTGTGACGTTGTGCCGCCGCTGTCGCCGCCGGAGCAAGCTGACTGGACTCTCGCACCTGTTTTAACGCGGGTTGACCGGGATTGAAGCACAACTCCACCGGACGGGAGATGCCGCCAAGGCCCGTTCCCGGTAAAATGACCGGTCGGATGAATGAGGCGGGCTGGGCGGATTACGGACTGGCAGCGTGAGCGCGCTCGCCTTCCTCTATTCCTGATTGTCTTCAGAGATGGTGTTGAGGCGTTCTTCCAGCCACACGAGGCGCTTTAAAAGCTGGTTGTAGGCGGCGAGGGTATCGTCGTCCTCGAAGTAGAGCATCTGCTCGTCCGGGTCGTATTCCCACTGGCCCCAGTTGTCCTGAAGCAGTTTCAGGAATTTGTCGATGCTGGTGGCATACTCATAGTGGGTGCCGTAGATGTAATCAATGCTGTCGAGGGTCTCTGGCCCGACCTCTGAGGCGATTTCACGGGCGGATTCTGCCGCCGCTTTCGGAGGGAAACCCTGTGCCTCAAACATCGCCGTGAACCGGGGGGTGAGATTGCCGTAGAGATCGAGCACGGCCTTGGCTGACTGGCCGTAAGCCTGGGTGACGGTGCGGGCATGCTTAAGCTGTACGGGCTCGGTATAGCTACCGGCGACCAGCGTGACCGAGTCGTCGTCGGCAAAAGCCGCGTGGGCGGCCAGGAATTTATCCAGCTGGCTTTGCGATTGCTCCATAAAGGCGGCCCCGACGCGCGCGGTGGCGGCTTCGCGCTCGTCACTGGTGAGGGCGGCATAGTCCTTGAGGCTGGTGGTCAATTCCTTCATCGTTTGCAACTGCTCTTCGGCGGAGATGCTCTCGTCTTTGTTGCTCGCGCTCAGTTCCTGAATCCGTTGGCGCAGGATTGCTTCCTCGTCCTGAGCCTGGAAAAACATGGCAACGGGCCCCGGCAGCATCAGAACGAGCAGCAGCGAGAAGACGAGATTACCCGCCCACTGCCGCCGCCGCGAGAGCAGCCAGGTCAGCCAGCCGAGCACACAAGGCAGGATCAGGGTTCCGATAAGCGTGCCGATGTAGAAACCGATCTGCTCTGGCCCGAAGCCTTGCCCGTGCGTGGAGGCATAGGCCCCGCCGAGGCAGGCGAGAACGGTAATGGTCAGCAGGATCCAGGAAACCGGGTGTAGCTTGAAGTGCTTCGAGCGCGGCTTGGCGGGTTTTACGAGATGCTCCTGCCGGGGTAATTGCGGCGGAAGTTGGGGCGGTAAGGAAGGTGGCTGGTCCATAACAATAGCGGTGAGGAATGACGCGGCCCTGTTTTTATCTGTTTTGAAGAAAAGCTGAGGGTACGCGTGAGCTGTGACAGCAAAACTGAATGCTGCCTGCCCGCCCGGCAAGTCGTGATTTTCCGGTGTACGCAATCCTTGACGGTCCGGGAGGCGTGAGTGCTCCCGGTCGATCCCGCGAACAAGCGGGGAACCGGGCCGCAAAAAAGCCCCCGCCCGGAAAGGCGGAGGCTTTGGAAAAAGAATGAGTCACGGCGGGCGGGGCCGCTGAACCCGGCTTAGTGCTCGACTTCGACCTTGGTGCCCTTGGCCTGGCCGATGGCGGCGAGCAGGTCGCCGAACCAGGGTTGGTCGATGTCAAAGGGCTTGCCGCCGGCGATGCGCTCGAACTCGATGGCCCGCAGGACGCAGTTCTGGTCCTCGTCGTGGCCGATGACGCCGCTCTTGCCCTCGAAGGCGCACTGCACGGCCAGGTCGGTGCAGGACTTGATCAGGCGCAGGTCGTCCACATTGGCCGGGGCGGCGCGGGAGAAGTAGCCGCTCTTCTGCACCATGGTCTTTTCGGCGTCGAGCTTCTTGGCGAACTCCTTGGCGAAGTACTGGCCGGGGTTGATCGTATCGAGCTTGATGTGGCCGAAGGCGTCGCGTTCGACGGTCTTGCCGGCGGCTTCCAGTTCCTTGACGATGCTGGAGACACCCGCGCCTTCGCTGACAAAGATGTTCACGCAGTCCACCTCGTCCATGATCGCCTTGAGACGCTTGGCCTCGGCGGCGAAGTCGATCTCCATCTCGGGGATGAAAATGGCGTGTACGTCTAGGTTGCTCTTGGCCAGGCCGATTTCGGGCAGGAAGCCCCGGTCGCCCAGCACGTTCTCGCGGTAGTACTTGGCGGTGGCGGCGGTGAGCCAGCCGCAGTTGCGGCCCATGACCTCGTGCACGATGAGCATGCGCGGGTTGGAGTTGTGCTCGGCCACGACGTTGCGGAAGAACTTCGCGCCCTCCTCGGCGGCGGTCCAGGCACCGAGGCTCTGGCGGATCGGGAAGACATCGTTATCGATGGTCTTGGGCAGGCCGATGACGTGCAGTTCGTAGCCGTTCTCGTGAAGGAACTTGGCCAGATCGGCGGCGGCGGTGTTGGTGTCGTCACCCCCGATGGTGTGAAGGACGTCCACCCCGTCCTTGACGAGTTGGTCGGCGGCGACCTTCTGCGGGTTTTCGCCTTCCTTGACCAGGCCGCGCTTGACGCAGTCCTTGACGTTGGTGAGCTTCACGCGGCTGTTGCCGATGGGGCTGCCGCCGTGGCGGTGCAGGATGGCGGCGTTGGCGCGGATCTCGGGCGTCACCTTGATGGAGTCGCCCTGAAGCAGGCCCTTGTAGCCCCCGCGGTAACAAATGATTTCAACTTCCGGAGCGATCTCGGTGTAGCGCTCGATCAGCCCGCCAACGGCGGACGAAAGACAGGGCGCGAGCCCTCCGGCGGTAAGGATTCCAACTTTCTTCGGCGTCATAGCGCGGGCCATTGTCCCGATTTCCGCCCGCTTGGAAACAGTAAAATGCTCCTAATGCCGCAAATCGCTCAAATCAGATGCGCTTCGCGGGGTCGGGAGGGGCAAATGAGGGGCGCAAACCTCTGAAAAACCTGCGCGAATTGACCAGTTCTTGTCCTTTTTGTTTCCGCTTGGTGACTTTCTCTTTCCGCCCTTCCCGTCCTTCCCGTCCTTTCTGTTAAATATCAACTCCTCAGCCGAACCAGTGCAGGAAGAGCTTGATCGTCCCGGCGTTGGCAATGTCGATGATGAACGCGCTGACCAGCGGCACGATAATGAACGCTTTGTGGGCGGCGCCGTAGCGTTCGGTGACGGCCTGCATGTTGGCGATGGCGATGGGGGTCGCGCCGAGGCTGATGCCCCCGAATCCGGCTGCGACTACCGCCGCCTCGTAGTCGCGCCCCATCAGCGGGAACACAACGACGGTCGTGATGATGACGGCGAGGACGAACTGCGCGGCCAGGATGATCAGGATCGGCCCGGCCAGGTCAACCAGCGCCCACAGGTGCAGGCTCATCAGGGACATGACGAGGAAGCTGCCCAGTGAGATGTCCGAGATCAGGCCGAGCGAGTCGCTGTCGTTGGGCCAGCGGACGTTCATGTTCCAGCGGCGCAGGAGGGGCGGAACGGTATTGGTGGCGACGATGGCCAGTGCCAGACACGAGACAAAGGTCGGGAGCATGATGCCAAAGGACTCCAGAATCTCGTCCAGCCCCGAGCCCAGGGCGATGCAGAGGTTCATAATGAACCAGCAGCCGAGCACGTCGAAGTAGTCGATTTTCTTCTCCTGTTTGTCCCCGTACATCACGCCGAAGTCGATGTGCCGGTCGGTGTTCGGGGTGAGCCGGAAGACCCGGATCAGCCCCCGTGCGATGGGCCCGCCCATGATACTTGAGAGCACCAGCCCCGCCGTCGCGCAGGCGATGCCCATTTCCATGGCGTTGGCGATACCGTACTGGTTGATAAAAGTCGGGGCCCAGGCAATGGTCGTGCCGTGCCCGCCCACCAGCGACACGCTCCCGCAGAGCAGTCCGCTGACCGGTTTCAGGCCGGTGGCATCGGCCAGGCTCACGCTGAGGTAGTTCTGGACGAAGATATAGCCCACGCAGATCACGGTCAAAATGATCAGGCGGACGCCCCCGGCTCGTAGTTTCGAGAGGCTGGCGTTGAGGCCGATCCCGGTGAAAAAGTACAGGATCAGCCCGTCGCGCGCGTCGAGGTCGAAGGTGAACTCGATCCCCGCTGTCAGGTAGGCCGCCAGGCCGATGAGCGCAGCGAGCAGGCCGCCGGTGACCGGCTCGGGGATGTTGAACTCGCGCAGCAGGCGGACGCGTTTGTTGAGCATTTTTCCGACGAGCAGAAAGAGTACCCCGATGGTGAAGGTGGTGTAGGCGTCAAATTCGGTGTCCATGCCGGAAAAATGGGCTGAGCCGCAAAGCCTTTTGCCAGCACGCCCCGTACCAGAGCGTCATGGACTGCGGAGTGCTGTCAAGGCGTTAGGGGAAACCCGCCGAAAAATCTGCCCGCCACGGCCCTCAAAAACGCAGGCGCATGGGATCAGCATTGACTCGACGGGCAAAAGCGCATGCTTGTGGAGACTTATGAAGATTGTCCTGGCATACTCAGGCGGGCTTGACACGTCCGTCCTGGTCAAGTGGTTGAAAGAAGAGTACAACGCCGAGATCGTTACCTTCGCGGCCGATGTAGGCCAGCAGGAGGAGCTCGACGGCCTGGAAGACAAGGCCAAGGCCACCGGCGCGGTCAAGCACTACACGCTCGATCTGGTCGAGGAGTTCGCCAGCGACTTTATCTACCCGATGATGCGTGCCAATGCCATCTACGAGGGGCAGTACTACCTGGGCACCTCCATCGCCCGCCCGCTCATCGGCAAACACCACATCGAGATCGCCCGTCAGGAGGGCGCGACCCACGTCGCCCACGGTGCTACCGGCAAGGGTAACGACCAGTGCCGTTTCGAGCTGACCTATGCCGCCCTCGCCCCGGAGATTGAAATCATCTCCCCGTGGCGCATGGACAAGTTCCGTCAAGCCTTCCCGGGCCGCAAGGAAATGATCGACTGGTGCCGCCAGCAGGGCGTCAACGTCGAGGCCAGCGCTTCTAAGCCCTACTCGATGGACCGCAACCTCCTGCACATTTCCTACGAAGCAGGCATCCTTGAAGACCCGTGGTTCGACCCGACCACAGCGGAGAACAAGGGCATGTTCAAACTGTCCGTCTCCCCCGAGGACGCCCCGGACCAGGCCGAGTACGTCGAGCTGGACTTTGAAAAGGGCGACTGCGTGGCCGTCAACGGCGAGGCGCTCTCGCCCGCCGGCGTCATGCTCAAGCTGAACGCCCTCGCGGGCAAGCACGGCATCGGCCGCGTGGACCTGGTGGAAAACCGCTTCGTGGGCATGAAGAGTCGCGGCGTCTATGAGACCCCCGGCGGCACCATCCTGCTGCACGCCCACAAGCAGGCCGAGTCCCTCACGCTGGACCGCGATCTCGAACACCTGCGTGACGGCCTGATCCCGAAGTATGCCGAACTGGTTTATAACGGCTTCTGGTATGCCCCCGAGCGCGAAGCCCTGCAGGCCTTTATCGACGAGTCGCAAAAGAGCGTCAGCGCCACCGTCCGGCTCAAGCTTTACAAGGGCAACGTCATCACCGTGGGCCGCAAGTCCCCGGTCTCGCTCTACGACGAGAACATCGCCTCAATGGAAGGCGTCAAGAGCGACTACAACCCCGACGACGCCAGCGGCTTCATCCACCTCCAAGGCCTGCGCCTGCGCGCCCGTGCCAAGGCCCAGGGCGGCCCCCGCCTCGGTGACCTGCGCAAGTAGCGAGTAGGGTGGTGAGATATATTGGGGGCTGCGCGCCCCCAAACCCTGCGGCAGCCGAGGGCTGCACCCCCGGTCCGGCGTTCGTGCTGCGCACAAACGCCGGACCGACTTTGGAGTCTCTGCTGATGTAGAGCCTGGCCCGTTGAATGCGCTACGTGCGGGCAGGCGAAAGGGGCCACACGGGGTAGCCGCCTTTGTGGTGGCGCAGGGGGATTGCTGGTCCAGTACGCCCCCTTTTTTTATTGTCCGTCCGCTCACGCATGGGGTAGCGGCCTTTCTGGCCGCGTAGGGGCGCAGCCCCTTAATGTCCCGTGCGGTCACGCACACCGTAGGGGCGGCAGCCCCTCGTTGTCCTGTGCGGTCACGCACCACCCGCCTCGGCGGCGATGCCGTAGCGCAGGTTGTGCAGGGAGTGGACGAAGTGGTCGGTCCCGGCGAGTTCGGCCACGGTCAGGAGGATGACGCAGGCCACGGGCATGATGTCGGCGCGGGCGTCGGGGAGTTCGGGGATGCGTTGGCGCTCCAGCAAGGTGGCGGCGCTGAGTTCCTCGCTGAGGTAGCGCAGGTAATTCACGGTTATGACAGAGGACGTCTCGGTGTAGCTGCGCCCCAGCCAGGAAGCGCGCACGGCCCGGGCCACGTTGAAGGCCCCGCCGGTGGCGGCCAGCGTGTGCTGGTTTTTCAGGCCGGAGAAACCGGACTCGGCCACCTTGGCGCGTACGTAATCGGCGATGCGGGCGGCGGTGCGGGCGGGCAGGGGGGCGGCGGGATCGTTGACAAAGCGCTCCAGCAGGCGGACCGCGCCGAGTTGGAGGCTGACTTTTTCGGTGATGGCGCCGTTCTCCAGCCGGATGAACTCCATGCTGCCGCCGCCGAGGTCGCAGAGGGTAAAGGCCGGGTAGGTGGCCAGCGCGGGGTCGGTGGTGATGGCGCGGCCGATGTAGGCGGCCTCTTCCTCGCCGCTGAGCACACGCAGGCGGTGGCCGGTGGCGTCCTCAATGTGCTGGACGAATTCCTTGCGGTTGACGGCGTCGCGCACGGCGCTGGTGGCGACGATGGCGAAGCTCTCCGGTGAGAAACGGCTGGCCTCGCCGACGAGCTTGACCACGGCCTCGGTGGCGGCCTTTATGGCGGTCTGGCTGAGCACGGGCTGGTCCTTGCTAATGCCTGCGCTGATGCGGGTCTCCAGCGTAGTCTGGTAAAGCGCGGCCAGGGTGGAGCCGGTTTCGGCCACGAGGAGTTTGATCGAGTTGCTGCCGATGTCGATGACGCCGATTCTCATGCCGAAAAAAAAGGGGGGGATTTACCTGCTCACAGCACGTAATCGCGGGGCGCGATCAGCACGGTGAATTCGCCTTTGAGGTTATGGCCGGTGAGCCGGGCGGCAACACTTTCCGCCCCGCCGACGAGGAAGGTCTCGTGGAGCTTGGTCACTTCGCGGGCCAGGCAGACGACGCGCTCCGGGCCGAGCACGTCCACCATTTCGGCGGCGAACTTGTCAATCCGGTGCGAGGACTCGTAAAGCGCGAGCGTGTAGGGGAAGTCCTTATGTTCCTCCAGAAAGCGGCGGCGAGCGGCGCTTTTGGGCGGGAGGAAGCCGACGTAGAGAAAGCCGTTGGTGGGTAGGCCGGAGGCGCTGAGGGCGGCGATGACCGCGCTCGGGCCGGGCACGGGGACGACGGGAAGCCCCCGGCGGCGGCACTCACGCACGGCGCGGAAGCCGGGGTCGGAAATGGCGGGCGTGCCCGCATCCGAGACGACGGCCACGGACTGCCCAGCGGCGACCTTGTCGGCCAGTTCCGAGGCGCGGGCCTGTTCGTTGTGCTCATGGCAGGACAGGGTGGGGCGGGTGCTGCCAATGCGTGCCAAAAGCTGGCCGGTCTTGCGGGTGTCCTCGCAGGCGATCCAGTCGCAGGCGCACAGCAGTTCGGTGGCGCGGCGGCTCAGGTCGCCGAGGTTACCGATGGGAGTGCCGATTACGTAAAGCGCCGCTTCAGGGGTGGCCGGGGCTTGCCCGTCTGGATTGTCCTGAGTCATGGGACTATTTCAGCAGGAGAGGCCAGCATGGCAAGAGCTTGTCGCGATTTGTCCGCCCGGGGCATAAAAAAACAGGTTCCGTGAAACGGAACCTGTTTGATGCGCGGTGGCGCTGAAATTAGTATCTTTCCTTGCCCGGGAGCGAATCGCCGTAACCGGCGGGACCGCCTTCCCAGGAGGCTGGCCGGCCCCAGGGGATGTTGGATTCATCCGGGTCGCTTTCGCAGCCGCTGATGGCAAAGGCGGCGAGGATGAGTGCGCTCAGGCAGAGAATTTTTTTCCACATAATACGTTTATTTGATAATCGAAATCGTGTCGCCTTCCTTGTAAACGCGGGCGCTGTTCTGGCCGGGTACGATGTTCGTGATGATGTAGGCACCTTCGACACGGCTGGCCTTGAGGCGCAAGGGCTTTTCAAAGCCCTTGACGATACCGAATTCGGTCTGCGAACTCACATTGCCCTGGCTGGGCTGGCTGATGATGACGATACCGCTGGAGGTGTCCATCTTGAGCACGGTGGCGGTGCTGGTGACAACGGGCTCGGACGGAGCGGACTCGGTGGCGGTACCAGCTTCACTGTTGCTGACGGCCGGGGTGTAGGTGGAGCTGCCGTAGGTGGGATCGACGCGAGCGGTCGTCTTGGCAGGGGTGGTGCTGGCCGCAGTGGCGGCGGAACTGGTGACAGCGGAAGCGGCGGCCTGAGCCTGGGCTTGCGCGTCGGCGAGCTGGCTGGTCAGGGTCTTGACCTGGGCTTCGAGGGCGCTGATCTTGGACTCATAGGCGGCCACGTTTGTGCTGCTGTCCGGGGCGCTGGTGCGCTGGCCGATCAGCTCGCGCTTGAGCTTGTCATTGTCGCTCTTGAGGCTGGCCAGGTCGCTCTTCGCCTTTTGCAGTTCGTTCTGCAGGCTGGTGAGGTTGCGGTTGGCCGTGGCGTACTGGGAGAGCGCCTTGGATTCACGGTCCTTGCTGGCTCCGAGGTCGGAGTCGAGGCCCTTGATCTTGCCCTGGAGGGTTTCGAGCTGGTTGCGGGCGTCCGTGGCCTGAGCCTGGGCATCCGCAACCAGTTTGTCCTTATCGGCAAGCTTGGCGTTGGCCTCATCGACTTTGCCCTGGGTGAGGACCCAGCCGGCAACGGCGGCGCAGGCGCCGAGGATCGCGATAAGGCGGAGTAGAATGGAAACCATTTTCATAAAGCGGGTAACTGATTTAAGGTGGGGCTAAACGCAGGAATATTGATTGTCGCAGAACGCTTGGCCAGCACTTTTTTGAACGCCCTTGGCGGGGTTTGCGGCCAGGTTCTCAAGGATTTTGTATATCAGTTCGGTCTGGGGTTCGCGCCCTATTTTCTTGGCCAGCGACTCGGCGGTGAAGCTCTCGCCCTTGGCGGCCCGGAGGCCGTCGAGGATAGCCTGGCGCAGTTCCAGGGTGCTGGCGGCGGCTTTTTTGCCCGCTTCGACGCCGGGCTGGTGGTAGGCGTTGATGTTGACCAGCGTGCCGTAGTAGCCGACTGCGCGCTCGTACAGGGCGATCAGCATGCCGACCGTGAAGGGCGTGACTTCCTTCACCGTGATGGTGATGGAGTTGCGGCCGTTATCATAAAGCGCGTCGCGGGTGCCCAGCAGGAAGCCCTGAAGGAAGTCTCCGGCGGTGTGCTCGCCTTCGACGGCGATGGAGTCGCCCGCGCGGGACTTGAGCACTTCGATGAAGGTGGCGTAGAAGTTCGGCACCCCGTCGCGGAGCTGCTGCACGTAGGCGTGCTGGTCGGTCGAACCCTTGTTGCCGTAAACGGCGATACCCTGATGGACGACGTTGCCGTCGAGGTCCTTTTCCTTGCCCAGAGACTCCATGACGAGCTGCTGGAGGTACTTGGCGAAGAGGGAGAGGCGCTCCTTGTAGGGGAGGATGACCATGTCCCTGGCGCCCTTGCCGCCGGTGAGGCGGTACCACATGAGGGCGAGCATGGCGGCGGGGTTCTGGCGGAAGTCCTTGTTGCGGGTGACTTCGTCCATGGCGGCGGCGCCGTCGAGCATGCCGTCGATGTCGATGCCGTTGAGCGCGGCGGGGACGAGGCCCACGGCGGCAAGCTCACTGGTGCGCCCGCCGACCCAGTCCCACATCGGGAAACGCTCGATCCAGCCTTCGGAGACGGCGACCTTGTCCATCTTGCTGCCTTCGCCGGTGATGGCGACGGCGTGCTTGGCGAAGTCCAGGCCGGCGGCCTTCCAGGCGGCCTGCGCCTCGACCATGCCGTTGCGGGTTTCGGGGGTGCCGCCGGACTTGGTGGTGACGATGGCGAGGGTCTGGCCGAGTTGGCCCTTGAGCTGGCTCAGCACGATGTCGAAGCCGTCGGGGTCCGTGTTGTCAAAGAAGTAGACCTTGACCGGGTCGGAGGCGGGGTGGCCGAGCGCCTGGGAGACGAACTGAGGGCCGAGGGCGGAGCCGCCGATGCCGATGCAGAGGATGTTTTTAAAGGGACCGTCCTGACCGGCAATTTCTCCGGCGTGGACTTTTTTCGCGAAGTCCTTGATGCGGGCGCGGGTCTTGGTGATCTCGTCGGTGATGGCCGCATCGGGGGCGATGGCGGCATTGCGCAGCCAGTAGTGGCCGACCATGCGGTTTTCGTCGGGATTAGCGATGGCGCCGCCTTCGAGGGCCTCCATGTCCGCGATGGCCTTGGCGATCTTCGGCTGCATTTCCGCCAGGTAGGTGTCGGGGAAATCGACGCGGCTGACGTCCAGCGACAGGTCCAGGGAAGGAATGTTCAGGCAGTATTCTTTAAAGCGGTTCCAGCTCATGATAAATAAATGGCTAAAGGGTTAAGCTTAAACGACGTGGCGTTACGTTTGAGCCACGAAGCCTAATGAGAAAAGCCGTGCCGTCCACACGAAAGGCGTACGAAGCCGTTTTTTTCAGTCTTCGCAGGCATACGCCCCGACAACCCGGTGCGGAATGGGCGTTCTTTTTATGAGCCCCCTGCGTTTTTTGTTCGCTCAGTTAGGGGGGTGGCGAACATGCGCCGTAGTGAAAACTACAAAATTATGGCCGTATCAGCACAAACAGACTGTCGCTGGGCCACAGGGGGGGAGGGCCGGGGAATACCTGTGTCGTTAGGCCCTAACGGCCTTCGATCACGGCGTTGGCGATTTTACGCAGAATGTCGGAAGCCGGATACTCGGGGTCCAGCAGTAATTCACGGCCCAGCGAGACCATTTCCTGGCGGACTTTGGCGGAGGGGGGCTGATACTGTCCACTGCGAGGAAGCACGGGCTCTCCAGTATCAGAAAAATCAATCCAGGGCGTCATAGGTTAGGTGGGCTTATCGGGGTTTGCTTCTGCGCCTTAAATAAAAAAACGCTTATATTGTTCTTTCTGCGGGAATAGCGTCTTTACTAGAGTATAAATCCTGCACCTGTCTGAGGTATATCCCCAGCTTTTCGGTGTGATTGATAATGTCCTGAAGCTGCTGCCTGGCCTTTGAATCACCAGGCACTCCGATCAGGGCGAGATCAGCGTTTCCTCGGATGAGAAAGATTTCGCCGTTGATATCGTGGAATAACCGACGCAGGTCGCTTTGCTCGCGGGAGGTCGCTTTCATGACTACAATACGCTGATATCGGTGTTCGGCGGCTGGGCTTAATGTCCAAGTCCTTTTAGTTGAAAATCTTACCAGATTTATAAGTAGGGCTTTTGGTTGCCTCAAGGTGCCATTTGCAGGGGGAGGGTTAGGCTCAAGGCCTCATTTTGTTGCCCGGCAGCGAATGCCTCATTGGCCGATTCCCGGGTATAGATTGGCCTTAGTTTACGCTGAATTTGACGCTTATGGGAAGGGAAGAGTAGATACGGCGAAACTGGCTGTGATTGCGGCAGCAATGGAGAGACTGCGCCGCGGCAATATTTGCGGATGGCAGTAGCACCGGTCAGTCGTGCGGGCTGAAGGAGAAACCGTAGCGGCCGACGCTCAGCCCTCCAGCAGGCGCAGGAGTTCAGCGTTGTTCTTGGTCTTGCTCATACGCTCGATCAGGGTTTCGCAGGCGTCCTCGATCTTCATGGGTGCGAGGGCACGGCGGAAAAAGCCGACCTTGTCGAGTGTCTTGGGGTCGAGCAGGAGCTCTTCCTTACGGGTGCCGGAGGCGTTAATGTTGATGGCTGGCCACAGGCGCAGTTCGGCGCACTTGCGGTCGAGGACCATTTCCATGTTACCGGTTCCTTTAAACTCTTCGAAAATGAGGTCGTCCATCTTGCTGCCGGTCTGGATGAGCGCGGAGGCGATGATGGTCAGGCTGCCGGCTTCCTCGGTGTTGCGGGCGGAGGAAAAGAGCTGACGCGGTTTTTCCAGGGCTCGCACGTCGAGACCGCCGGTCATGGTGCGCCCGGAACTGCGGTTGGCGTTGTGGGCGCGGGAAAGGCGGGTGATCGAGTCCAGCAGCAGGACGACGTCCTTGCCGACTTCCATCTGGCGCTTGGCCCGGTCGATGGCGATGTCGGCGATGCGGATGTGGCTCTCAAGCTCCTCGTCATTGGAGGAGGCGAAAATCTCGGCCGTGGGCAGTTCGCGGCGGAAGTCGGTGACTTCCTCGGGCCGTTCGTCCACCAGCAGGATCATGACGGAGCACTCGGGGTGGTTTTCAATCACGCCCTCGGCGATGTCCTTGAGCAGGGTGGTCTTGCCGGTGCGAGGCGGGGCTACGATAAGGCCGCGCTGGCCCTTGCCGATGGGGCAGAACAGATCGATCACGCGGGTGGTGAGGCGTCCGTCCTTGCTCTCCAGGTTGAGCCGTTCGTTGGGCGCGATGGTGGTGAGCTGGGAAAAGTCGTAGCGGCGGCGGCGGTCTTCGACGCTGAGCCCGTCGATGGCCTCGATGTAGCGGACCTTCGGGTTGGGGAAGCGTCCGTCGTGGAGGGCGTTGGCGCTGATCCACTGGCCGCGCTTGAGCTTAAAGCGGCGGACGAGCTCGCGCGGGATAAAGGGGTCGCTGTGGCGCTGGCGTCCGTTTTTGGACGGATCGAGCAGCTGGCCCGTCTTGTTGTTGGACGGTTCGAAGATGCCTTCGACGGTGATCTGGTTCTCTGGCGAGTGGTTTTCGCTCATAAAAAAGGTGTTCACGCAACGGAGCCGTCAAGCTGCGTGCGAGCGGTGGAAAGAAGGGGAAGGTGTCTGCCGCTACGGTGCGGTGACGGGCCGAATTGGCCTCCGGGCGGTTAGAAACAAGTTCGTCCCGGTTTTAGCTAGGTTCTCAGGGCCGGGCGGGGGAATCAAGCCCAAATTTTCGGCCTTTTATCGGCTCTTGGGAGGCTTTTTTGGCATTTGACGGTGCGGCAGGGATGCAAATTCGTCCCGGACGGGCTATACTAATCATTAGACTCGTGGCGCGGGTTCTCAATTGACAGCCTGCGCAGTATTGTCAGACTCGCAATTTCTTACCCTATGAAGTTCCCCCTTATGAAGATGCGGAAGCCCCGTTCCGGCTTCACCCTGATCGAGTTGCTGGTGGTGATGGGCGTTATCCTGATCCTGGCCGGTATCGTCGTCGGCGTGCAGCGCGGTGTTTACTACCAGCAGTCCCAGGCCCGCGCCAAAGCCGACCTGCAGGCCATTGCCAACGCGCTGGAGTCCTTCAAGCTCAAGTACGGCGACTATCCCTGGCTCGGCGCCGACGCCACCGATTCCAGCGTGGGTAATGCCGAAGAATTGTTTCAGGTACTGACGGGACAACTGGTTCTGCGCAAGAATGGCACTCAGTACGATATGACCGACCCGTCCACAGCTCAACGGGTGCCCTTGATCGACGAAAACCTTATTGATGCCCACGAAACCAGCAATAATCCTGACTATTTCATCGACCCGTGGGGCAACCCGTACAAGTACTACTACAAGACCGTGGCTCAGGGGCGCAGCGGTACGGGCTGGAACCACTCTGGCTTCATTCTGATGTCCACCGGGCCGGACCGCCGGACCGGACCGACCTCTGGCACCGGTTACAACCTGGGCACTGGGATCTTTCCCCAGAACGGAGACGACTACTTTGGTACACCTGGTACGACGAACTATGCTTTCGATAACATTATTTTCGGCCTGGAAGCTCCGTAACACCTAATTTTAACTGCCCTATGAAAAAGACCCTTCGCCCCCGCCGTCGCGGCTTTACCCTGATCGAACTGCTGACCGTTATCGCGGTCATCGGCATCCTCGCGAGTATCCTGATCCCCACCGTGGGGTCGGCGAGAAAGTCCGCCAACAAGGCCAAGACCAAGGCCCAGTTCACCGGCTACGCCAATGCCATTCAGAGCTTTAAAAGCACTTATGGCTACTGGCCGGAATTCTTCACCAGTGATGCGACCTCCTACAATGTCGGTAGCAACACAGCTGAGTTCGTTAACACCCTCTCCGGGCGTAATATCACGAACGGCAACCCGATCCAGGAAGGTGGAAATCGCCGGGCGGTTCCGTTTTACTCCTTTGCCGAAGATGAATTTGACCCGGATGAGACCACCGATACATTGGTGGACGCCTTTCGTAATCCCAATATCATCATTAAGGTGGATTACAATAACGACGGGCAGATCACCGGCCTCCCTAACCCCAGCACCGGTAGTGGGAGCAGTGAAACCGTTCGCGCCAAGGTCGCCATCTACAGCGACACGAGCAACTTCGCCGAAGGCGAAGGCGTCTACTCCTGGGACTAATCTGATATGAGACATTCCCCATCCAGTGCCGCTCGCGGCTTTACTCTGGTCGAGCTTTTGGCGGTCATCGGGATCATCGCCGTCATGGCGACGGTCATCGGCGTCTCATTGGGGGGCGGTAACGCCAGCGCCTCCCTTGGCAGCAGCCAGCGCATCGCGGCCGGTGTTTTTCAGTCGGCCCGTTCCATCGCTGTGCTCAAGCAGACGCAGACCAAGGTTGTTGTTTACGAGAGTGGCGACACAGGTATCGATCCGGGAAAGTATCTGCGCTTTCTCCAGGTTATTTACAAGACGACGGATTCTTCCGGTGCCGACGTTTGGGTGGCCGCGAACGCCGGGACCTACCTTCCGCAGGGGGTCTATTACGTGCCGCGTACGGGTGGATTTGATAGCAGCGTCCTGACTATTGCCAGTGAAACAGCTACCGGAGGGGCGATGACCTCGGATAATGTGACTTTCCGACCGGTCGAGGGTTCGACGGTGAGTGTCCGGGTAACGGGCTACGTTTACGAGTTCGACAGTAACGGCCTGTCAAATAACAACGGTGATACGGTCGTCTTCGCCGCCGGGACGGTGTCCGGTTATGATGGTACCACAGGTGCTCCACGTCTGACCTTTGACAACCAGTATGCCGTTACCGGTTTCTACATCCGCAAAACCGGCAGTGTCATCCTTGCCGATTTTGACGACCTGAATAACATTTAACGTACACGGACATGGCTCGCTCTACACTATCCCAGCATTCGTTCCGGGGCGGAATCCGTTCCAGAGGCTTTTCCCTCATCGAAGTCGTGCTCGCCATCGGCGTCCTTTCGCTCGCGGTCGTGGCCATGCTTGGACTGTTCGCGCCCACAATGGGCTCGGTCAAGCAGGTGGTGGACGGAAACAAGGCCACCGCGCTGGTCGGCCTGATTAATTCCTATGTCAACGACCAGATGACCTACGACGATGTTGCTGGCACCCGCACGTCTGATATCTATCGCTATGCCTGGGAGCAAGAGGATACAGCGAGTGGTACGGTGGATCTCGTCATGTCAGCGACCGAGCCTACCCCCGCCCAGCGTGCCGATATGCTCGGCTCGGCCTTTGTTGTTAAACTCTCCAAGCTCGATCTGGACGGGTATGATGATCCCGACGATGAAGCTTACGTGCCCTTTTTGGTGACCATCTATCAACTGGACCTGGATGGCGGATTTAATGTTGCTAATCTTGGCGAGGCCAACCGTGTCCTTTCCTACCCTTCGGCTAAACTGCGATAACCGCTTTGCTTTTTTCCCCCATGACCACGCTCTCCCTGGATAACGATTCCCAGCCCACCGCCTCCGAGCAGCCCGTTGAACAGCGCACGATGCGCTCACGCCAGGGCTTCACGCTGGTGGAAATCATGGCCGCCACCGGGATCATGGTCGCGGTGATCCTGCTCGTGCTGGGGTTGACCACGAACGTGCTCAATACTTGGAATTTTTCATCTGACCAGCTTGCCCAGAACTACGAGGCCCGCATCGCCCTGGATTTTATCAATCAGGACATGGAAGCCGCCTATTTCAACAGCAAGGGCATGGTATGGATGCAGGCTGTCTATGGGACCGTCGGTAATTCCGATGATCAGGCGCGGCTCTTTTTCTTTTCTCCGGTTACCGACCGGGATAGTGACGTCGCAGGCGATTACTGCGCGGTCGCCTACGCGACAGAATATCAGAACCCGTTCAACCCCACTTCCACTGACCGCCGCCGCTACGGACTCTACCGCCGGGTGGTTGATGCCGAGACGACCTTTAATGATGTCATGACCGTGCCGAATTTCGCCGCCGGTGGTACGCTCTACGACAACTACTGGGAGGGGAACATGGGGACGGGCATCACTGGCGTTTTTGCCAAGGATAACTACCTCAGCGCCAATGTGGCGGACTTTAAGGTCATCTTCTGGTATGACGATGGTACGCGTAATGCCGATGGCACCAAGGATATCAAAGCCATCACTTCAAATGAGGGTGCGACAGGCAATCCACTGGCTTTTGTTGTCGCTGACCGCATTTACATTTCCGACAGTGGGGATGGTACCTCCGGCTATAACGATGCTGTCGATGGCCACTTGGTCTATGCCGACATCACCATGACTGTCCTTGGTGACGAGGGCGCGAACATGGTGGGGAACGACTCTTGGGATGACATGGGAATTACGTGGGAGCAGTTCCTGAAGATGTACGGGCAGACCTTTACCCGGCGTGTCTATATCATGAGCAATCCGCTTTGAGCGGATTTGTCGGGGCAACTGCGTTTGCCTCTCTCTTTGCTTCTTGAGCGGGGCAGTTTTTCGGTGGATCACGCCTGCTTCGACGATGATCGCGGGGCGAAGGCGCTTTGGCCGGGTGACAGCTATATTCACCGGTAATTGTGTGAGATCCTCGTGGGAACGGCTTGAATTTCCGGTAGCGTAGGCGTAGGCTGCTTCCTTGTTCGATTGTCCGCGTGCTGCGGGCAGGCGACAGGTAAAAAGTGGCATCCTTGAGAAAAACTCCGTGGAATATCTGGCTCCTGGCAGCGCGCCCGAAGACGCTGCCGGCGGCGGTCGTGCCCGTCCTGCTGGGGACGGCGGTGGCTGTGCATGAGGGCGGATTCCGTCTGGTTCCGGCCCTGATCTGCCTGGTCTTTGCGCTACTGATCCAGATCGGCACCAACTACGCCAACGACTATTTCGACTACCGCCAAGGGGCGGACACGGACAAGCGTGTCGGTCCGGTGCGGGCGGTGGCTTCCGGCCTGGTCGCCCCGCAGACCATGTGGCGGGCGACGATGATCGTGCTCGGAGCGGCTTTCCTGATCGGGCTTTCGCTGGTTTTTTACGGCGGCTGGTGGCTGGTGGCGGTCGGCGTGCTGAGCATCCTCTGCGCCATCGCCTATACCGGCGGGCCGTATCCGCTTGGGTACAACGGGCTGGGCGACATCTTTGTCTTTATCTTTTTCGGCCTGGTGGCGGTCATGTTCACCGCGTACGTGCAGACCGGCGAGTTTTCCTGGGCGGCGTTCTGGGCGGGAACCGGTTGCGGCCTGCTCTCGGTCAACCTGCTCGTAGTTAATAATGCCCGTGACATCGAGACCGACCGCGAGGCGGGCAAGCGAACGCTGCCTGTTCGCTTTGGCTACCGCTATGCGGTTATTCAATACGTGGCCAGCGCTCTGGTCGCCTATGCCATGCCGGACCTGCTCATGCGTACCGGTTACAGCGGCTGGGTGCTGCTGCCGCTGTTGACACTTCCCTTCGCGGCGTTCCTTTGCGTTGCCATGACCCGGGCACACCGCCCCAGGGATTTCCATTGGCTGCTCGCCCGTACCGCCCAGTTGCTGCTCTTTTATGGCTTGCTGATGACGCTGGGTATTCTGCTCGGCTGACTTTTTCGGGATGGTTTGCCCGCGAAGTCACGCGAAGAGGCGCGAAGTCTTTGCGAGTGATTGAGAGAAATATTATAGCCCCAAAAGAACAAATAAGCGCGAAAACGACTCCTCACTTATCCCTGAAAAATCTCTGTGCTCTCTGTGTCCTCTGTGGTTAAAAAAAACCTGCCCAAAGGAAAAACTACTCCTTGCGCTTGGGGACGAGTTTGCCCTTTTTGACGGTTGGGCAAGCGCAGTCGGAGCTGCAGCAGCCTTTTGCACGGACTTTACGCACGATCAGCCAGCAGAAAATCAACAGAGTCACGGCGACGATGCCCAGTGCGATAAGTTCCTGTGTGTCGAGTTCCTGGCCGAAAAGGTTCATGGGTGATGCAAAAAGATGGCGGTCGGGTTGAGGGAGGCTCAGTTGCGGCAGTTTAGCTGAAACCGAGCAAATGTCCACCCTGGTAGATGATGAGCGCCGCCACGTACGCGACCACAGTCATGTAGCCGAGCTGGAACAGCGGCCAGCGCCAGGAGTTCGTCTCTCGCTTGACGACGGCGACGGTGCTCAGGCACTGGAGGGAATAAACGTAAAAAACCATCAGGCTCAGACAGGTCAATGGGGTGAAGACCGCCGTCCCGTTCGGGCGTTTCTCGTTCTGGAGGACTTGGGCGAGCGGGCCGCCTTCCTCGGCGTCCTCGTCGTCCACCTTGTAAATAATCGCCATCGTGCTGACGAAGACTTCGCGCGCGGCGAAGGAGGCCAGCAGGCCGATGTTGATTTTCCAGTCGTAGCCGAGAGGGTCGGTCACGGGGGTCAGCATATGCCCGACCTGCCCGGCGAAGCTCTGGGAGATTTCCGTCTCGCCGAGGTCGTTTTTCGGGTAGGAGACGAAGAACCACAGCAGGATAGAGACCCCGAGGATGATCGTCCCGGCCTTGCGCAGAAAGAGCTTGGCCCGCTCCAGCATGTCCATCACGACCGAGCGGGTGGTGGGCAGGCGGTAGGGGGGCATTTCCATGATAAGGGTCGGGCTTTCGCCACGCATGAGGGTCTTTTTAAAGATCCACGCGAAGGCGAAGGCCGAGAATGTCCCCAGCGCGTAAACAAAGAACATGAGCCCGGTTTTGACCCAGGGGTCGCCGGGGGCGAGGGCGGCGATCATGAGGAAATAAACCGGCAGGCGGGCCGAGCAGCTCATCCACGGGGTGACGAGGATGGTGACGAGCCGGTCCTTGCGCGAGTCGATGGTGCGCGCGGCCATGATGCCGGGGATGGCGCAGGCGTAGGCGCTTAGCAGCGGGATGAAGGACTGGCCGTGCAGGCCGACTTTGTGCATGACGCGGTCGAGCAGGAACGCGGCCCGGGCCATGTAGCCGGTGCCCTCCAGCAGCGCGACGAAAAAGAACAGGATCAGAATCTGCGGCAGGAAGATGACCACGCCGCCGACCCCGGCGATCATACCGTCCACGATCAGGTCGCGCAGAGTGCCCGCCGGCATGTGTTCCTGGACGACTCCCCCCAACCAGCCGAAGGCCCCGTCAATCCAGTCCATCGGGATACTGGAGAGGGTGAAGATGGTATAAAAGATACCGGCCATGATGAGGCCGAGAAAGGCCCATCCACCGACGGGGTGCAGGAGCACGGCGTCGATCCGGTCGGTCAGGGTGGGGGTCTTTTCCGGGCCGCGCCGGATGGACTGACGGACGACTTGACCGAGTTGCACGTAGCGTTCGCCGACCAGTTTTTCCTTCCAGGTCGGATCGGACTGGGAAAGTTTGCGGGTCCACTCGGCGGCGAATTCCCTGGCCGCCTGCGGCAGCTCCTGCACATTGCGGTGAAGTTCGTCCGGGGTGGCCTCGGTCAGCATGAGCCAGGCTTCGGCGCGGGATTGGGCCGGGGGTATATCGCTCAGCTCACGCAGGCGGGCGGCGGTCTCGTCAAGGGCGAGCTGGAAGTCCTCCGGCAGGGCGAAGCGCCACTTGGGCAGGGGGAGTTTTTCCCGGCTCATGGCGAGGCGAAGCTCGGTCAAGCCCTTGCCGGTGCGGGCCTGGGTCTTGACCACGGTCACGCCGAGGGCTTCTTCCAGCACCTTGGCGTCGATCTCGACCCCGGCGGTATCGGCGTCGTCGATCATGTTGAGCACGAGGATGACGGGCAGCCCCAGCTCTAAAAGCTGCGTGGTGAGAAAAAGGTGGCGCTCCAGGTTGGTAGCGTCGGCCACGCAAATGATGCCGCTGGGCCGTGGGGTGTCCGTGCGCCGCCCCATGAGGATGTCCTGCGTGATGGCCTCATCCGGCGAGTGCGCGGTGATGGTGTAGGCTCCCGGCAGGTCGATCAGGCGGATGGGTTTGCCGTGCTGCGAGTAGCACAGGCCCTCCTTGCGCTCGACGGTGACGCCGGGATAATTGCCGACTTTCTGGCGCAGACCGGTCAGTCCGTTAAAGAGCGTGGTTTTACCGGAGTTGGGGTTGCCGACGACGACAAAGACTTTTTCCGCGACCGGAGTTTTCCCCATAAGGGGCGATTGTTCAGCGATGGGCATGGACCAGGGCCTTTCAGGCGCGGCGGACTTCGATCGCGCTGGCTTCAGTCTTGCGCAGGCACAGGTGGAAGCCCGGCAGCTTGATTTCGATCGGGTCGCCGAGCGGAGAAATCCGGACGACCTTCAGGCTTTGCCCCGGAGTCAGCCCGAGCTCATGCAGCCGCAGCAGGGTGCCGTTGCGGGCGTTGAAGGAGTCGAGAACTCCGGCTTCTCCCGGTTTCATCTCGGATAGAGTGCAGGTACTGGCCATCGTGTTCGTTGGCTATTTATAAGCGAATGAGACTTAATTTCGACAAAATTCTGCAAAGTCGCCGCAGGAGTAGTATTTCTAATGACGAGTCAAAGCTGTAATATCTTCGGTCCACTCCGGCCATTCGCTGGCCAATACGGCGCGAGAGCCCAGCTCGAACCCCTTCCAGACGAAGCCGGGACTGACCGTGGTGGTAAAAAGCGCGTAACCGGCGGACCCTCCGGGGGCGAGGCGGCAGCCTTGCCAGGTGCCCGCCGTCACGGCGGCGAAGGGAAGTTCGCCCGCGGTCGGGTCGGAGCCGAGGCGGATTTTTTCCCCTAACCCTGTTGGGTGGAGCTGGAGCATCTCGACGGGGTCTCCGGCGTGGAAGTGGAAAGTCTCCTCGGCATCGACCCGGTGCATGGCCGAAAAACCGTCGCCCGTGACGAGATAATAAATGCAGGTGGACAGTGGGCGATCTGTGCCCGGAACGGTTTGGGGATGGGTGTGGACGCGGCGAAAAAATCCCCCCTCGTCGGGAAGCGACTCCAACTTGAGCAGGTGGATGAGGCTTGGGGCGTCCATGGTGTTGGGTGAGGCTGCAAGGGGCATGCCAGTCGGACGATACTGAGTCTCCATCCCCGCCGCATCAAGCGTTCTTTAACTATGCTTATGGGGGACTTAAGCGTGGCGACGCAACTGGCCGGCAAGCCGGAGCTGGCGTGCCGGGCGGGCGACCCCGGATCGGGACTTGAACCAAGGCGGTTTTTCATTTCAATATAAGACAGAAACCGGCAACCCGCCCCATACCCCTATCTGCCTGATCTCTAAGACTATGGATATCCAATCCTTTATCACGAACTTCGCCGAGGCCATCGACGGCCTGGAGCCGGATGGCCTCACCGCGCAGACCGCGTTCCGCGAGCTGGAGCAGTGGGATTCGCTGGCGTTCCTCAGTGTGCTGGCCATGATCGACGGCGAGTACGGAGTCGAACTCCCCGGCGACGAGCTTCTGGCCTGCGCAAACCTGGGCGAGCTTTGCCAGGCGGTGGCGGCCAAACAATAAATTCCCGTGTCTGACCTGGCCCAGAAACGCATCCTTGTCTGCGGCGCTTCCTCCGGGATCGGCCGGGCCTGTGCCCTTGCCGCCGCCGGGGCCGGAGCCGCGCTCGTGCTCAACGGGCGGGACCGTACCCGGTTGGAGGAGACGCTGGCCGCGCTGCCGGGAGAAGGGCATACGCTTTTGCCTGCCGACTTGACCGACGCCGCCGCCCGCCGCGAGTTGGCCGCGTCCGTTCCCGCGCTGGATGGGGTGGTTTTTTCCGCCGGTTTTCACCGGATCAAGCCGGCCAAGTTCCTCGACGACGCGGGCTGGGAGGAGACTTTTTCTATCAACCACCGGGCACCCTGCCTGTTGACTTCGGCCCTGCTGAAGGCGAAAAAAATCAACCCCTCGGCCTCGCTGGTCTATCTGGGGTCAATCGCGGCCGAGGCCGCTACTGTCGGCAACGCCCTTTACGCCGGTTCCAAGGGGGCGCTGATCTCCACCGTGCGCGTGCTCGCGCTGGAACTGGCGCGTCAGGCCATCCGCGCGAACGTCGTCTCCCCCGGCCAGGTGCGGACCGCCATGACCGAGGCCAACGCCGCGCAACTCTCGGCGCAGGCACTGGAGGAGAACGCGACCCTGTACCCGCTCGGCCTGGGGACGCCGGAGCAGGTGGCCGAGGCGGTTCTCTTTTTGCTCAGCCAACGTGCGGCCTGGATCACGGGCCAGAATCTCGTCGTCGATGGCGGCTACACCCTCAAATGACAGGCGCGATGCAGGAAATACTGGTACTCGGAGCGGGCGGCCTGGGCCGCGAAGTGTGGTCCTACCTGGAGCACAAGCTCGCCGTCGATGCCGAATTCGCCACCACTTACCGGCTCAAGGGCTTTCTGGACGATGACGCGCAGGCGCTCGACGGCTATGACTATCCGGGCGGCGTGGTCGGCGGCATCTCCAGTTATAAACCTGCCAGCAGCGAATGGCTGGTCTGCGCCCTCGGCGCTCCCTCGGTCAAGGCCCGCCTCTGCCCTGAACTGAAGAAGCGGGGGGCGCGCTTCCTGACCTTTGTGCATCCGACTTCGACCCTGGGGCGCAATGCGGTGCTGGGCGAAGGCGTTGTGCTGGCCCCCTATACCCAGGTCTCCGCCGATGCGCGGATGGGGGATTTTTCCTTTCTCAATTGCCACTCGACCTGCGGGCACGACGCGAAAGTCGGCCCCTGCTGCACGGTCAGCTCGTACTGCGATCTGACTGGCTTCGTCGAGCTGGGAGAGCAGGTCTTCATGGGCTCTCACGCCACGGTGATTCCCGGTCGTCGCGTCGGTGACGGTTGTACGATCGGTGCCGGTTCGGCGGTCGTCACCCATCTTCCCGCCGGAGCACGCGTGCTCGGGGTCCCGGCCAAACCTTTTATGCGAAAGTAACACCATGACCGCTTCCCGCGCCACCATCACCGCCATGCACTATTGTATCCCCCCCGACATTCTCGGGCAGGAGGAGTTGGCGGAGCGCTTCGGGGAAAAAGCGGTCGCCAATATCGCCAAGCTCTCCGGCGTGACCGAACGCCGTGTGGCCGATCCGGGGGTGACGTCGGTCGATCTGGCCGAGTGTGCCGCCCGGCGCTTGATGGAAGCGCAGGGTGTTGCGCCGGAGTCGATTGACTTTGTGTTGTTTGCCACCCAGACGGGCGACTACCAGCTCCCGGCCTCGGCCTGTGTCTTGCACGGGCGGCTTGGATTGGCAAAAAACTGCGGCGCGCTCGACATCGGGCTGGGCTGCTCGGCCTTTCCCTACGCCCTGAGCGTGGCCAACGGCCTCATCGCCACCGGCGTTGCCCGCCGCGTGCTCCTCATCAACGCCGACACTCTGACCAAGGTAATCCATCCGCGGGACCGCGGGCTGGTCCCGCTCCACGGTGACGGAGCGGTAGCAACCCTGCTGGAACCGGCTTCCGGCGAGGCGGGGCTGCTCGGTTTCGAACTGGGGACGGATGGCTCCGGCGGCGAACACCTGATGATCCCGGCCTCCGGGGCGCGCCACCCGCGCAGTGCCGAGACCGCGCGGGAGATCGAGGACGAGACCGGCTCGGTCCACACACAGGAGCACCTTCAGATGAACGGCCCGGCGGTTTTCCAGTTCTCGATCCGTGAGACGCCCGCCGCGCTCAAGCGCGCTTTTGAGAAATGGAACATCGCCCCCGGCGATCTCGATCTGCTGGTGTTGCATCAGGCCAATCGGATGATGCTCGACCTGATTTACAAAAAAGCGGGCCTGGGGCCGGAGCAGCAGTTTTTCTTTCTGGAGAAAATCGGCAACATGAGCGGCGCATCTTCGCCGATGGCGTTGGCCGAAGCCTGGCGCAGCGGGCGGCTCAAGCCCGGAACGCTCGTGGCGGTGGCGGCTTTTGGCGTCGGGCTGTCGTGGGGCGTTGCCCTGATGCGCCTGCCCGAAACACTGGCCGACTGCTCGATGGCGTCCGTCGAGTACGCACCGCAGACTTGAGCGAGCATTTTTCTCTAAATAAAAATACGCCCGATGGAAACGCCCGCGCCCACCTTTAATCTCCACCACACTGGCTACCTGGTGGGCGATCTCCCGGCGGCGGGCGCGCACTTCTGCGGGCTGTTGGGCTACCGGGTGGAGTCGGCGGTGATCGAGGACTCTGCGCAAACCGCCCGGGTGCAGTTCCTGCGGCAACCGGGCGCGGATAGCTGGCTGGAACTGGTCAGCCCGGCCTCGGAAAACAGCAAGCTCAGCTCCGCCCTGAAAAAAGGCGGCGGCCTGCACCACCTCTGCTACGAGGTGGACGAGCTGGGGGCGGCCTGCGCTCATCTGCGTGCCGGAGGGATGTTCCCGTTGGGCGAGCCAGTCCCGGCAGTGGCCTTTCCGGGGCGGCGGATCGCGTGGTTCATGGATGCGCGGCGACTGCTCGTCGAACTGGTCGAGGCGGGCAAGGGGGTGCTTTCGCTGGCGTCATTGCGGGCTGGCCAAGTCTGACCCGCCAGTTTTAGGCTGCGGCCTTGTCTTTCGCCTATCTATTATAAAGACCGTCTTCCAATACAACGGGCGGAACTTTTATCTCCCCGGAAACTCTCCAGCACCATGCCAGACTCTCGCCTGCCGCGCCTGCAACGCATCTTTCGCGATGTGCTCGACGAGCCATCGCTGCAATTAGCGGAGGATTTCTCCACCGCCGCCCATCCCGAGTGGGATTCGGTCGTCATGGTGCAGATCGTCCTCGCGGTGGAGCAGGAGTTCGGCTGCGAACTGGAGATGGCCCAGGTGGCCGAGATCAAGTCGGTGGCGGACATCCTGCGCTGTTTGCCGTAGATGGTGTTCAAATCAAATGTCAGTCACTCTTGAAACGCTGAATGGTTAAATGGCTAAAATGGTTAATTGTTATTTCCTACGTTCAGCATCCAGCAATTAACAATCAGCCATTTAGCCGTGTAACCCTTGGGCTGCAATATTACTTGAAACGCTATACTATATAAGAAGGCATCTTCCCCTCCCGTTCCGCCATGTTGAACCTCACCGCCGAAGCCCTGTCCCGTCTTGATACCCCGGCCCTGACCGCGCTCCTGCGCGCCGCTCCGGAGCCGGGGACCGTGCGCGCACTGTGGGCGGTGGTGAAGGCGTTGCCGACGGTGGATCTGCCGTTGGCGGCGGCACTGCTCGATGTGTTGGCGGCGGAGGGAATGGATTTGGAGACGCTGGAATCGTCCCTTGAAAAAGACTCCGCCTCCGGGACCTCCGAAACCGCCCCTGCCCCGATGGTGGCGTGGTTGCAGGCTTCGCTGCTGGAGCAGGCGGGGGAAACTGATGCGGCCTTGTCGGCGTGGAAAGTTATCGCCGAGTCCGGGGCCTACGGCCATCCCGGTGACGCGCTATTGGCCGTAGCACGGCTGCAATTGCGGACGGGGCATCCGCCGCTGGCACTGGCGACGCTGCGCGAGGCGCTGCGGCGGGGCGAGGAAAGCTACGGCTTCTGGAGTAGGGCCGACCGGCTGGCCCGCAAGCTCTTGCCCAAGTTCCCCATGCCGGAGCGCCCGTTGAAGATCGCGCTCCTGGGCTCGTCCACGACGACGTTTTACGCCGCCACCGTGCGCGTGGCAGCGGTGCGGGACGGGTTTTTCCCCGAAATCTACGAAGCCCCCTTCGGAACCTGGCGGCAGGAGATTTTGAGCGAAAGCTCGGGCTTGTACGCCTTTGCGCCGGATGTGGTCGTCCTGGCCACGCACTGGCGCGACGCCGGACTGGCCACCTTTGCCGCTGAAGATGAGGCCGGGGCGGTGGAACTGCTTTCCGCTGAAGAAGTGCCACCGGTTGTCGCCGAGTTGAAACACGGCTGGGGGCTCCTGCGGGAGCGGCTGGGGTGCCCGGTCATTCAGCACAGCTTTGACCTGCCCGCGGGTGACTCGGGCGGCGCGCTCGGTGCGAACGCGCCCGGCGGGCGCATCCGCTGCCTGCGCGCGCTCAACGAACGCTTGCGCCGCGAGGCTCCACCCGGCGTTGCCGTGCTCGATCTGGAGGCGCTCGCCGCCGGGGCGGCTGGCTGGGTCGATCCGCGCCAGTGGTATATGCACAAGCAGCACCCGGCGCTGGACGCGCTTCCGGCGCTGGCGAACGCCTGTCTGGGGCTGATTCGCGCCGTGCTCGGACTGAGCCGGAAAGTCCTCGTGCTCGACCTCGACAACACGCTCTGGGGCGGCGTCATCGGCGAGGACGGGCTGGCGGGCATCCGCGTGGGGCCGCCGCAGGCCGAGGGCGAGGCCTATGCCGAGTTCCAGCGCTATGCCCGTGAGTTGAAGGAGCGCGGCATTTTGCTGGCTGTCTGCTCGAAAAACAACGAGGCCGACGCCCGCCTGCCCTTTGAAAAACACGACGGTATGGTGCTCGGGCTGGAGGATTTCGCGGTTTTCGTGGCCAACTGGGAAGACAAGCCCGTCAACCTGCGCCGGATCGCCGAGACCCTCAATGTCGGGCTGGACAGCTTTGTCTTCGTCGATGACAACCCAGTGGAGCGGGCCCGTGTGCGGCAGGAGTTGCCACAGGTCGCCGTGCCCGAAATCGGGGCCGACCCGGCGGAGTTTATAAACATTCTCGCCGGCGGGCGGTGGTTCGAGGCGCTCACGCTCTCGGAGGAAGACCGCGTGCGCCACGCCGCCTATCAGGCGAACGCCGAGCGTCGCCAACTGGAAGCCGCCGCTCCCGATCTGAATACTTTTCTACGCCAGTTGCGGATGCGCGTTTCGCACGGGCCAATCACGGAGGTCAACCTGGAGCGGGTGGCCCAGCTTGTCGGCAAGACAAACCAGTTTAACCTGACCACGCGCCGTCACCCGGCGGAGGCGCTGCGGCGCTTCGCGGCTGACCCGGCGGGTTGGACGCGGGTTTTTCGTTTAAAAGATCGCTACGGCGACAACGGGCTGGTCGGGGTTGTCATCGCCACCGCTCCCCGCGAAGGGGAGTGGGAGGTGGACACTTTCCTGATGAGCTGCCGGGTGATCGGGCGCGGCCTGGCCGATTACATGGTGACAACGCTGTTGCGGACCGCCGCCGAGCGCGGTATCCGGCGCGTGACCGGCTTATATATCCCGACGGAGAAAAACGCTTTGGTGGCGGATTTTTATTTCCGCTCCGGCTTTGCCGCCCGACTCGATCCCGCCGAGCAGACCCGGGCCGAAGGACCCCGGCATTTTGTCTTCGAGGTGGGGCGGCAGGATCTCCCCGCCGTGCCCGAGGGGTTGTTTACCGTATCGGAGTAGCCTCTAGTTCCGGGGCAGGCCACACTGGGGAGCGACCTTTCTTGAGGCGAAGGGAAACTTGTTCCCCTTGATACCACCGGGTGTAGCCCGGCTCATCTCCCTGTGCGGCCATGGACAGCGCCTGTTTGTGCTTTAATTTTTGAGGCGGGTCGTTCATCGTGCGCGCATGGTCAAGGAGACCCTGAAATTTCTCACACCCGAAAGTGTCCGCCAGATCGCGGAAGAGTTTGGCACGCCCGTTTACGTGTATGACGAAGCCGCGTTGACACGCCATGCGGAGGCCGCGCTGGCCTTCCCGAACGCCTTCGGGTTGACGGTCCGCTTCGCCATGAAGGCCGCCCCCAACGCCGCCATCCTGCGCGTGTTTCACCGGCTCGGGCTGCACATCGACGCTTCCAGCGGATTCGAGGTCAAACGCGCTCTGCGGGCGGGCATCCCGGCCGAGCACATTTCGCTCAGCACACAGGAGTTTCCCGAAGACTTTGCCCAGCTCTACAAGCACGGCATCCGCTTCAACGCCTGCTCGCTGGCCCAGCTTGAGCGCTTCGGCGAGCTGTTTCCCGGCTGCCGCTGCGGCCTGCGGGTAAATCCCGGCCTCGGCTCCGGCGGCACCGGCAAGACCAACGTGGGCGGCCCGCATTCCAGCTTTGGCATCTGGCACGAGTGGCTGGGCGAGGCCGAAGCCATCGTGGCCAAGTACGGGCTGAGCATCATCCGCATCCACACGCACATCGGCTCGGGCAGCGACCCGGCGGTGTGGGAGCGCGTCGCGCTGATGAGCCTGGAAACGGTGAAGCGCTTCCCCGACGTGGTGACGCTCAACCTCGGCGGAGGCTACAAGGTGGCCCGCATGGCGAGCGAAAAGGCGACCGACCTGCAAGCCATCGGGCAGCCGGTGAAGGCGGCCTTCGAGGCTCTGGCGGCGGAAACGGGCCGCAAGCTCAAGCTTGAGATCGAACCGGGGACTTTCCTCGTGGCCAACGCCGGGGCGCTTGTCTCAATGGTCCGTGATGTGGTCCGCACGGGCGGACCGGACGGCATGCATTTTCTCAAGCTCGACTCCGGCATGACGGAGATACTGCGCCCCTCGCTCTACGCGGCCCAGCATCCGCTGGTCATCGTCCCGGCGCAGGAGCGCGACAGCTCCGCCGAGCGCGAGTACCTCGTGGTCGGGCACTGCTGCGAGTCGGGGGACATTCTCACGACTGGGATGGACGACCCCGAGGCGCTTTTGCCCCGCTGTCTGCCGGAGACATTCCCCGGCGACCTGTGTGTGGTCGAGGGAGCGGGGGCGTACTGCGCGGCCATGTCGGCGAAAAATTACAACTCCTTTCCCGAGGCACCGGAAGTGCTTGTCGGCCTGGACGGGCGTGCGCGCCTCATCCGTCGTCGTCAGCACCCCGACCAGATCGTGCAAAACGAGGTCGATCCGGGCGAGTGAGTGCTTGCAACCGCTGGCAGGCGTAGCCCGGTCGGAGCGGTGCCGAGCGGTAGCGCTCCTGCCGGGATGTTCGAGGCGTCGCTGCGGTTTGCGCTGTCGGTGTGCTGCCGGGGCGTCGCGGTGTAGGCATGCTGCTGGCCGGGGGCGGTTTTGGCGTGCGTTGGCGCAGAGGATGGCTAGGTTGGAGCGGTGGTTTTCTGTGAAAAAAACTTCCCTTTTCTGTCTCTGTTGAAAATTTCCGTGCGTGGCCGAGTGGCATCGGTCTTGGGGCTGGTGGTCGCGTTCCTCGCGGTGATACCTGATCTGTCCGCCGCCGAAGCCGAACCGTGGCCGCAGGAGTACGCGGTCACGCTGCGAGTGTCGCCGGACGAGGCGGCGGCGGATTTTTCCCGCGTGCAGGCCGCGCTGGATGAGGCTTTAAAAATCGCGGGCGAAGACCGGAGCGTGCGCGTGGTCATCGGGCCGGGTGTGTACCGCGAACATGTCGAGCTGGTCGGCGAGCCTGACCGCACCTATGCTCCGGTAGCCATCGTGGCCGAATATCCGGGGCGAGCCGTGCTCAGCGGCAGTCGGATCGTCAACGGCTGGAGGATCGGGGACGATGACTGCTTCGCGGGGGGGGCGGTCGAGGCCGGGGAGGGGACAATGGTCTTTGTGCAGGGGGTGCGGCTGGAGCGTGTGCGCCCGGACCGGCTCCCGCGAGCGGGGCAGTATCGTGTAGTGGAAAAACAAATACGCCTCGTGCCTCCGGCTAACGCCACGGTGGCGGACGGACTGGTCGAGGTGGCGGACGAACTGCCGGGGCAGGTCTTGTGTATCCAAAATATGGATACAGTTCTGGTGTCCGGGCTGTACGTCAGGCAGAGCGGCGGCGAGGGTGTGCGCGTGCAGGCTTGCGGCGCGGTTCGGTTCGAGCACGTGACGAGCGAGCATCACTTTATTTCCGGCTACCACTTCGAGGATCTGGAGCGGCTGCGGCTGGTCAACTCCGACGCCCTGCGCAACGGCAAGGAGGGCGTGGACATTGTCAACGTGGGCCTGGTGGAGGTGGTCAGCGGCTCGGCCTCGATGAACGGCTTCCGCGCCGCCGAGCGGCGGATGATGGACGGGGACGCCTTCGGGCTGATCGCCAATTCCGTGCGCGAGATGAGCCTGCGGAATTTTCAGGCCGCGGATAATCTGGGGACCGGGCTCGGTGTTTTTTATACGACCCAACTTGATCTGGCCCGGAGCAAGCTGCTCAACAACCGGACCGGGATGACCGTCTTTCGAGTGGGGAAGGTGGCACTGAAGGAGGTGGTGCTCGCGGCCAACTCCGGCGGCGGTCTGCTCGTGATGGAAAGCGAGTGCGCGGCGGCCTGGTCGGTTTTTGCCCATAACGGGGAACAGTCAGGGGAGGGGTCGGGCGCGCAGATTGTGGCTACCGACCATGCGTTGCTGTCGCTGGAGCGTTGCATCGTTTCGGGGGGCGCGACCGGGGCGAGGCTGCTGGAGGTTGAGAGTCTGGCCACGCTCGGGCAGCTCTCGGGTAACCTCTATTGGGGTGAGCCGGACGGGTTCCAGATCGGTTCGGCCGGGACGGCGGTGGATTTTGCCACCTGGCAGGCCTTGACCGGGCAGGATCTGAACTCGGCCTGGGGCGACCCGATGTTCAACGACCCGGCGTATTTCGAGTTCATCCCCCTTGGGGATAGTATCTGGTACCGGCAAAAGGATTGGCCCGTCCGTGCGCTGACTGAGTCGGAGACGACTGCCGCGCGCAGGCAGTACCTGGGCGAGGATGCCGCGCCCTGAAAAATTCTGCCCAGAGCCAGCTAGAGACTGGATTTTCTCCCTCGCGTCTCTATTCTCTAGTACTTTACGTAGTTAAATAAAGAAAAGGAATCGCTGGCTCATATGTCGGCGCAACTTTTTCGCAAAACGAGCCTATACCTGTGTCTAACCTCCGGCATCATCCTCTGGGGCAACCCGTTCCTGACAGCGTGCACGCGGTCTGCGTGAGCTTGCCCACGATGCGTGATGTGATGGGGTACGAGGAAAAATGGCCGGAGACGCTGGCCGCAGTGAAGTTTGCCTACCCGCGCTTTGTCTTTCACGACTACGTGCTGCAGGCGGCGGAGCAGGGGGCGCGCAGACACGGACTGGCTGGACGTGCCGTCTATGCGGTGGCCTCGGAGCAGGCCGCGCGCGAAATGGCGCAGTGGATGAAGCTGCTCGATTACGCCATCGTGCCGGAGGGGGATTTCGTCCTTATGCACTTCGCTGACACCCCCGAGGCGCGGACCGGGGCCAAGGCCTTTCTCCAGCACACCGGTACGAGTATTTCCTCCCGCCAGGCAGAGGCTTACCTGCTGGCCGAGGGACTTTTGGATAAGGGCCAGCCCGAGCAGCGGACGGAGACCGGAGCGGAGGAAAAAGTCCTCTCCGTGCTACGCGACTATGTGGCCACACCCGATCTGCACCTGTGCAGCAGCGGGATGAACGCCTTTTACGCCGCGCTCAAGGCCACGCGCCGGCTTCAGGCTCCGCGTGGGCGGCGCATCTATGTGCAGTTGGGATGGCTCTACCTGGACACGATGAAGATTTTGGAGAACTTCCTCGGGCCGGATGAGGAAGTTATCGTGCAGACGGATGTTTTTGATTGGGAGGCGATTGAGAAGATTTTCAGCCAGTACGGGGACCGGTTGGCCGGAGTCGTGACCGAGCTGCCGACCAACCCGCTCGTCCACACGCTGGACATTGGCCGTCTCTCCGGGCTGTGTCTGCGGCACAGGGTGGTACGGATTTTTGACCCGAGTCTGGCCGGGGTCGTCAATGTGGATGTGCTGCCTGGGACGGACCTGCTCATCACGAGCCTGACCAAGTATGCCGCACATGCGGGTGATGTCATGAGCGGGGCGGTGGCGGTCAACCCGGCTTCACCCTTTTACGCGAAATTGCGTGAGCTGCTCCCCCGCGAGGTGCAGGCGCCGCACGGTTCGGATGTGGCGCGGCTGGCCGCGCAGATCGGGGACATGCCTGCCGTGGCCTCGGCCGTCAACGCCAATGCCCTTGCTCTGGCCGATCACCTTTCGCGTTCGGCGAAGGTGGCACGGCTGTTTGCGCCGCTGGAGACGCGTTCGGCGGCGAACTACCGGCTCATCGCCCGCTCTGACGATGCCGTAGGGGCGATTCTGACTTTCGATCTGGCGGGCGATTTGGCGGAGTTTTACGACCGAGCTCGCGTGGTCAAGGGGCCGAGCTTCGGCACCGGCTACACCATGATGTGCCCGTTCCTCTACCTGGCACATTACGACCTGGTGAGCACGCCGGAGGGGCGTGCGCACTTGCGGGCGCGGGGGCTGAACCCCGAGCTTATTCGCCTTTCGGTGGGCGCTGAGCCGGTGGAAGAGATCATCGACGCGCTCGGCTTGTAGACTCGTTTCGGAGCTTTGCGGACAGGCGCTGGCGCCTGAAGGACGGTTTTCCCGGTTATTCTGGCGCGTTCTGCCAGAGGGGAGCTGGGGTGTGTTTGTAAGGAGAGTGTAAAATGAAATTGACCTAATGGACTCTATTAGAGAGAATTAAGTGAGCCCTTTGGCAGTTCCATTGTAACACCTATGAAGATACGAGTGCTTTTGAAACGGTGCTTATTGATCGGCGTAAGCCTTTCACTTGGGGCCGGATGGTTTGCCCGGGCGGCGGATTATCCAAGTGCCTACGACTTGCGCAGCCACGGGCTGCTTACGGCGGTCAAAAACCAGCAGGACCTTGGGGATTGCTGGGCCTTTGCCTCAACGACAGCTTTCGAGGGCTCTCTGCTCAAGCGCGGGCTTATGAGTGGTCCGACGGATCCGAGCGGTCATCTTTCTCCCTGGCACCTTGCGACGCGCAGTGGCACCGAGCCCTCGCTCACCCCTCAGATGGAAGACGGCCACCTCAGCTATGAAAACTGGGGGGCGAACTTCTATCACTCGATTGGCTATTATACGCGAGGGAGGGGAGCGTGGGATTCGCCGACGCCGGACTCGACCATCCCGCAGTTAGGGGGCGGACCGGTTCTGACGAGCAGCAATAGCCTTAACGCTTATCCCTCAGCCGCCGCGGAGGCTTATGAGGACTTGAGTCCGTATGTCCCGCCGGCGGATCAGCCCACGGCCTTTGGCGTGAAGCAGGCCGTCTTTATTAACCAGGGGCAGCACAGTGCCAGCACGCAAATCAACCGGATCAAGGACGGGCTTTTGACCTTTGGCGCGCTCGGCACGGCGATTTACATGGACCAGTCGATTATTAACAAGACCGACTGGACATACATTTATACCGGTTCGGAATCGACCGACCATGATGTTGCGATCGTGGGATGGGATGACAGTAAAGTCGTCAGCGGGGCCAGCAGCACAGGTGCCTGGCTCATTCAGAACTCGTGGGGATCGGACTGGGGCGATGGCGGATACTTCTGGATTTCCTACGAAGATGCGCACGCCGGGAAAAGCTCGACCATGGCGATCGAAGCCATGTCGATGGAGAACTACAGCCAGACGGTTTTACAAAACCAGTATTTTTACGCCGACAATTACCTTCAGATTGAGGAGCTTTCAACCATGTCGGCGGCGGCGATTCTCACGGTTGCTGAAGCCGGCATGCTGGACGCGATCGGGATCATAACCGGGGCGGAGAACATGACGGTCCGTGTCAGCATTTATACGAGCTGGGACGACGTTACCAATGCGCCGGAGGATCTGCTGATCACGACGACGGATACGCTGGAGTTGATCGGCTACCACCTGATCGAATTATCCGAGGAACTGGCCTATGAGGCCGGAGATGAAATCGTCGTGATTGTCGAATACGACTCGGACAGCATTTATTACGATGCCAAGAGTGAAGTAAACGCCGGGGTGAGCTATTACTACGACGGCAGCGAGTGGGTGGATCTGGCTTCGGAAAATACGCCCGGGACATTTTTTGCGAAGGGCCTGATGCTGGTGCCCGAGCCTGCGCACTGGGCCGCACTGGCGGGTTTGATTGTGCTCGGGGTTCTCGTTTGGCGTAAGCGCGATTCGCGGGTACGGCTTGCGGGCGTCGAGGGATAGGGTAGTGTGCGGCATGGACAACCTGACCGTGCGCCCGATGCGGCGTGAAGAACTGGACATCGCCGTGGAGTGGGCCGCCCGCGAGGGGTGGAATCCGGGGCTGCGCGATGCGGAGGCTTTCTGGGCCGCCGACCCGAAGGGTTTCTTCGTGGCTGAGGCCGCGGGCCGGATGGTCGGAACGGGGTCGATGGTTTCGTATGGCGGGGACTTCGGCTTCATTGGATTTTTCATTGTCGAACCGGATTACCGGCACGCGGGGATCGGTTTCCCTCATCTGGGCAACGCGCTGCTGGCGCAGGCGGGCGAACGCCTCAAGCCCGGCGCTCCGGTCGGGATCGATGGCGTGTTTGCCGCACAGCAAGCCTATGCCCGCTACGGTTTTGTCTTTTCCCACCGCAACCTGAGGATGGCGGGCACCGGGCGCTCGTCGCCTCCTGCCGGGTGTCTGAGCGAGCTTTCGCGCGTTCCTTTCAGTGAAGTCGAAGCCTGCGACAAGCGGCACTTCGGCTACGCCCGGCGGGCCTTCCTCGAACGCTGGATCGAGCCGGAGGGTGGGCTGGCGCTTGGGGCGGTCCACCAGGGCGAACTTCGCGGCTATGGCGTGGTGCGTCCTTGCCGGGAGGGCTACAAGATCGGGCCTCTTTTCGCTGACGATGCGGATGCGGCGGAGGATTTGTACTGCGCGCTCAGTGACCGGGCCTGCGGAAAACCCGTCTATCTGGATATACCTGAAAACAATCCCGCCGCCCGCGCGCTGGCGGAACGCCACGGCCTGCGCGAAATTTTCGGCTGCACCCGCATGTATTACGGACGCGCGCCGGAGCTTCCGTGGGAGAATATTTACGGCGTGACCAGTTTCGAGCTGGGGTGAGCGGCGTGCCGCTTGGTGTTGCGGGCGTTCAGGCTTGCGGGGCTGCGGGCGGGGCGTACTTCCTGCGTCCGGCTACGGCGAGGAAACCCGCGCCGAAGAAAAACAGAACTGAAATCATGCCCATGCCGATGCGGGTGCTCAGAACCGGGTGCTCGGGGTTGTTGAACAGCAGGGCCGAGAGCCCCATCAGCGCCGGGCCGAGGATGGCCGCGCTTTTGCCGATCATCGAATAGAAGCCGAAGTAGGCGACCGTCTTTTCCGGTGGCACGATACTGGTGAAATAGCTCCGGCTGAGCGCCTGGATGCCTCCCTGGCACAGCCCGATGAGCGTGGCCAGGATGTAGATCTCCGAAACCTCCATCCCGAAGATGACCGTCGGGGCGGTGTCCATGAATGCTCCGTAAAAGCTCACCACGAGGTAAACCAGGATGGCGACGAAGATCATCTTGCGCGGGCCGATCTTCTGTCCGAGCAGTCCGAAGAGCACCGCGCACGGGACGCCGGCCACCTGCACGCAGAAGAAGGCCGTGATGATTTGCTGCTCGGTGAAACCGATGGTGCTGCCGTAGTTGGAAGCGGTCGTGATGATCGTGTTCACTCCATCGATGTAGAACTGGTACGCGATCAGGAACCACAGGATGTTGCGCTGGCGGATGATCGCCTTGAGCGTTACCCAGGCTTCGACCAGACCGAGCCTGGCCGTGCGGGCGAGTGAGTGCGGATTGTGACGAGGCTCCTCGTGAAAGCGCAGGACCAGCGGCAGGGTGAAGATCGCCCACCACGCCGCCGCCAGCACGAAGAGGAAGCGGCTGGCGTCGAGCTTTGAGCCGAAGCCCAGCGGCTCGTAGTAAGTCGTCGCCAGAAACGTAATCAGCAGCAGTAGAAAGCCCGCCGCGTAGCCGAAGGAAAAACCCAGCCCGCTGATCGTGTGCCGGTTCTGCGCGGTGGAGACGCGCTCCAGCATGGAGTCGAAAAAGATGTTTGCGCTGTAAAAACAGACCGTGCCCACGATATAGACGAGGGTGGCGCTCAGGTAATCGCCCTCGTCCACCAGATACATGGCCGCGCAGGCCACCATCCCGACCGTGGCGAAGCGCAGGAGTAGTTTCTTGCGGATACCGCCCAACTCGGCGATGCTGCCGAGAATCGGCGCGAGCACGAAGACGCAAAAGCTCGCGACGCCGACCGTGAGCGTGAACCAGAAAGTCTGGTCGCTATCGCTCAGGCCGCTGCCCCAGTAGGTCTTGTACAGGCGGGGGAAAATCAGCGCCAGCCCGATCATGGCATAGCCGGTATTGGCCCAGTCGTACAGCGCCCAGGCCAGTGCGCCCTTGGGGAGCTTGCTCATACCGACTCGGAGTGGGAAGTGTCAGGAGCGGGTTTAGCCGGGGAGGGGGCAGGACGCTTGCTGATCGTGTGGAGCTTTTCCATCCGCGAGGGAAGCACATTGCGCAGGGGAGAGATGGAAATGATTTTTCCGATGATGACCGCCACGTAGAGCTGTCCCGTAATCGCCTCCAGTACGGCAAAAACCCGGCCGGGTGTAGTGATTGGAACTATGTCACCGTACCCAAGTGTCGTGAGGGTGACAAAGCTGAAGTAAAAGAAATCCCTGTTGCCGATGACGGCCTGGTCGGAGACGTAGGAGGTGTGGATCTTGAAAGTATCCGGGTTGAGCAGGTCCAGAAAGGTATAGATCAGCGTCCAGTTCATGCCCAGGAGCAGGTACACGCTGATCGCGCCGCAGAGGATGTCCCAGTTGACTTCATTGGCCGTGACCACGGTACGCAGGATTTTAATGTTCACCATCATATAGAAGGCGAATGCCATGGGGACGGCGACGTAAGCGTAGGTGTTGGTGTTAGCCAGCGAGTTGAGCAGATTGACTCCGAAGGCCGGTGCCGCCAGCAGCGCAGTCAGCGTGAAGGCGAGCTTGCTGTCGCTGACCGCCCATAGCGCCGAAAGGATGGTGAGGAAACCGATTACTGCGATAATCGAGCTGAGCCATGCATACTCGTCGATAAACGGATAGGTCACGATCGTGAATAGCAGGACGGTCAGCAGCAGGGCGAACTTGCCCATTGGCAGGTTGCGCCGATTGCGGAAGCGGATTATCTCGATCAGGTTCATGTGAGCATTTCGACGGTTTGGTGCTTTTTGAGCCCGAGGACATCACGGGCGTTGCCGCCGTTAATGGCGATCTCCAGAAATCCTCCCGACCCGAAATAGGCCAGCGGCGCTCCGGGCGAAACGTCCCCGAAGGTCTTCACCAGGGGCAGGCGGTCCGGATGCAGGGAGACGTGCAGCGACTCCGGGCTAAAGTGAACTGCGACGTCCTCGCGCCGCAGGTTGGTGATCGCGTTGCCGAAGTGGTCGAAGGCGATGATGCACCCATGAACGCCTTCGCGCATGAACTCTACTTGCGGCCACACCGTGCTCACAAGGTTGTCGCTGTCCGTCCCGATTGAGGCGAAATCTGCCCCCGAGGCCAGCCGCGCCGCTGCCGGGGCGAAGATGTCGCGCCCGTGAAAAGTATGGGAGGTGCCGGTGCGGTGAAAATCCGTGCCGGTGATTTCGCGTGCCTCGTAGTTTTCGAGGAAGCCGAACAAACCGTTGTCCGGCCCGACAAAGAAATG